>NZ_CP195158.1:3375000-3675000 GCF_051200825.1 Formosa sp. A9
ACTATAGCTGCTAAACATCAGGTTCAAGCCCTTAGTGTTTTAACCATTTCCGACTCCTTAGTTACAGGCGAAAGCACTTCTAGCGAAGCTCGTGAAAAATCGTTTAAAGATATGATTGAAATTGCTATTGAACTAGCTTAAAGGAAACACTCTGCCCGGTATTTTTTTGAGACAGCACATTAATAGCTTCTGCACTTAACTGAAGCACCCTAGGGTAGCCGCCTGTAGTTTGTGCGTCGCGCATTAAAACAATTAACTGTCCTGAAGGCGTTAGCTGCACCGTGCCTGGCATTACTGCCGAGGTTATTATGGCATTTAAATTATGGCATAGCGGCTCTTGCAACCTATATCCCATCCTGCTGTGATCTTTAGAAATTGTAAAATCGCAATCTAACAAGCCTTTGATTTGAACGTTGTTAAGACCATCAAATTCTGGTCCTTTATATACTTTAAGCTGCTTTTCTTTAAAAAGATTACTAACTGGATTCACCACCACGTGCTTTGCCGTAAGATTCACTTCACTATCCTTATAGTGTAATTCCTGTCCTTGCGCCAATACCTGAGACGCTGTAATACCCTGATACATGCTTCTGCTACCCATTACAATTTCAGATTGGAAACCGTGTTGTATCGCCAAATAACATCTCATGCCGTATTGCAACCTTCCAAAGGATAAAACATCGCCTTCATTAACAACAACAGCTGCATTTAGGTTTATTGATTTTCCATCTATTTCGGGCGATAAATCTGCTCCGGAAATGCAAATAATAGTAGACTTAAAAAATTGTAATTTAGGCCCCATCATCGTTACTTCTATCACAGCGTCATTTTCGTCATTTCCCAACAAAGCATTTGCCAAAGCTGCCGATTGTCTATCCATAACACCAGATACAGGCACTCCATATTGCTGACACCCTTTACGCCCTAAATCCTGTATGCTAGAATACAATCCCAGTCTTAGAACTTTTAACATACCACTTCTGTTTTGTTCAAGTTATAACGTCCAGCTTGCACCAACTTTTGAATACTATTAAACTCTTTTTCTGAGATGGGTTTAAATTGAATTTGATCTCCAGGCTGTGCAAAACAAGGCAGATTATGACTTGCATTAAAAAAGGAAATTGGCGATTTACCTATAATATGCCAGCCTCCCGGACTCTCACTGGGATAAATTCCTGTTTGGTTCCCGCCTATGGCCACAGCTCCTGCTTCAATCTGTAAACGCGGTGTTGCTTTTCTCGGTGTATGTAATACCTCATCTAAACCTCCCAAATACAAAAACCCTGGTAAAAACCCTATAAAATACACCGTATAAACCGGAGCAGTATGGCGCTGTATGAGCTCGGCGACAGACAGCTGTTTTGTATGAGCTAAAGCTTCTAAATCTATCCCGAATGTAGAATTGTAACAAACAGGAATCTCCCATTTTGTTACGGGATGTGGTTTCGAACTAGCGTCTTGTTCATAAATCGCTTTAAGCCTTAAAACCAATACCTCAAAATGAATGTGTTGATTAGAAAAAGTAATTAATAATGAGTTGTATGCCACTCGAAATTCCGATATACCATCAATATGTTCTTGCTCAATATTAGATTGAAATCCCTTGATATCTTTTAAAATTTCAACAGTTATAACCTGCGGCCACGCTATTAATATGGCATTGGGACCAAAAGGTTTATAAGTTAATTGAAAAGACATAAGGCTAAACTATTTTAATTCCTTGTTGTTTTAAACCTGCACACAACCCGGAAATCAAGGTCTCGGCCTTAGGATGATCGCCATGCAAACAAAACGTTTCGGCTTTTATGGGTACTATTTTTCCCGTGATGGTTTTCACACAACCATCAACTGCAATCTGATATACTTGCTGGCACACCAAATCGGTATCTTGAATAACAGCCTTAGGGTGCGACCTAGAGACTAAAGATAAGTTTTCGTTGTACATTCTATCTGCAAAAGCTTCATAAATTATCGGGACATTATTCTTAATAGCTATTTTTTCGATGACCGAATTACAAGGTACATACAATTTCACCTGGGCGTCTAAATGCTGCATAACTCGCACAATAACCTGAGCCGTTTCAACATCTGTAACCGCCAAATTATATAACGCACCATGTGGTTTTACATGATGTAATGTTTGTCCTTTTCTATTCAAAACTCGCAGTAAACTTTCTATTTGATAAGATAATGAATCGTATAAAGCCTCTGGTTCCATTTGCATTACCTTTCTGCCAAAATGCAAAACATCAGGAAATGACGGATGCCCACCTATTTTAACCTGATGCTGGACTGCCAATGCTACAACACGATCCATTGTTTGCACGTTACCAGCATGACCTCCACAAGCAATATTACACGAAGACATAAAAGGCATTAATTGAGCTTCGTTGCCAACACCTTCGCCAACATCTACATTAATATCTACAGTGTGTAGTTTCATGCTTTATTTTGAATTTAAAATTATCGCCAGTTACGCTACTAAAATCCATCTTTATGCATCGCTGCCACAGCCGCTCCTACAATTCCTGCATAATTACCTAAATGAGCAGGAACCACGGGCGTTTCGATAGTAATATATTTTTTAAATGAATCGAAATCATCGGAAGTGCCACCGCCTAAAATAATAAGGTCTGGACAGACCAAAAGTTCGGCCAACTCTAAGAACGTATTAAAGCGTTTGCCCCATTTTTTATAACTTAAATTATCGCGTTCTTTAATTGATGCTGCTGCCCAAGCTTCTATTTTCTTATATTTTTTATAAGGAATTTGACCGAGTTCGAAACCCGGAATAAGATCACCATTAAAAAAGGCCCCGCTACCAAGGCCAGTTCCTATAGTTATCATGAGCACTAATCCGTTTACGTCTTTACCAATGCCATAATTCATAGCCGCATATCCAGCTGCATCGGCATCGTTTATTACGGTAACAGGATGGCCACAAGCCGCTGAAAATAAATCTTGAATATTAACATTTTTCCAACTCTCGTCTAGATTGCCTACAGTTTTACAAACACCATGTTTAACCAGAGCTGGAAAACCACAACCTATAGGCCCGCTGTAATCGAAATGTTTTACAATGGCTTTAAAAACTTTAGCCATAGCCTTGGGTTTACGGGATGGCGGAGTGGGAATTCTAAATCGCTCTGTTAGCAATTCGCCCGTTAATGAATTTACTATGGCACCTTTCATGCCAGACCCACCGATGTCTATCCCTAAAACTTCCATTTAGTTTATTTATATGATTGATTATAAAAATAAAAAAAGTTTGAGGGATTTACGGTATAAGCTTAAAAATATTAGGAATTGAAAAGGTATAAAACAAAAAAAGCCTCTATCTTACGATAAAGGCTTTAGTACAAGGAAACCGACAAATATCGAACTTTATTATGCAGGATGTGGACATAATTCTCCACCATGCAAAGCTTGTTGGAGTGGCTATATAAGATGACAATAAGTCTCTGCGAATTAATCGCAGGGATTTATGATTTACCCTAAATGTGGTAAGTAACCAATGATGGCACGAACGGCTCCTGAAGTACCATTTGGTTTAGCACTTAAAGCTCGACCTATGGCTCCAATGAACCCACCGTCCGAAGGTGTTAATAAACCTGGAGTGGATGAATTGTATAAGTAGTCGCCAATATTTACTTGTGCAATATCTATTTGAACATCCGTAATACCTCCATACATAACCTGAACTAATTCATTAGGATTTCCCGGTGTCAATACTATACCAAAAGGATGCGGTTGGAACGGATTGTATTGAGGGAATGCTTCTACTGCATTTTCTTGATTTTCATTTAACCTTACAATATGTCCTGCTTCTAATCTGATGGATGAAGTGTTAAGCATCTCAATTTTTGAAATGCCTACTTCACCTCCAGTTCCACCTCCCGGATCTGTACCGCCAGTTTGCTCAACTATGGTTTGACTAGCCTTTACAAAGCGTTGTTTATTGATATACCTCATGCGTTCTGTGGTGATTGATAGTATTGTACTCTTAAAACATGGCTTTTCCCTGCCTCAATTCCGATCACTCGAAAGCTTTCTAAATTCCATCGACCGGTAATTTCGTAAAGATCATTATCACCTAAAGCAATACCGGAATTAGCTGTTGGATCGCTGCCATTTTCCTTGAAACGAATCACTCTTGTTTTATCCGTTACACTTGCATCTGCTTCAATGGATATGGTTGCTGAAATAGCATTTTCAGGAATAGTCAATTGAGCCACTTCCGTATCGGTAACTGACAAGTCTTCATATCCTTGTTCGGTTTCAGGGATAGTGAACCTTCCGTTTTCACCGCTTTGAATCAGTATTAGCTCTTCCAAATAATCCAACATGGAAGAGGCGTTGCCATTTCGATAGGCGTTTTTATGTACTCTTGTTGCTTCGCTCATTATGCTAGGTTTGCTAAGTTTTGTTGTTCAGTCCAAAGCTGTGCAATGGATTTACCACCTCGGTCGTAAAAATGTGGACGGTCTTTAAAAGAAGTCCATCGACCTCCCCAGGAAAGACCAACACTTTCACCAATAGCTCCAATGGTATTCCATACCGATTCAGGCACTTTGTAATTGGCACGCCCATCCACAATTGGAACAATATCCACCGCTACTCCTACATTGTGATCCGACTGTCCGCATTTGGCATTGGTAACAATTCCTCCCGGTGCTGTTCGCCCTTGTGCATAGAGTTTGTTTTGCTCTTCACAATCACGGTAAGCACTGGTGACTTTAAGTTGAATGCCTGCCTTTTGAGCTTTGATAAGAAACTTCTCGACCTTCTTTCTTACTTCAGGTCGAAGTTGACGGAGCTTTAACTTGGTTTGTATATCCAGTTTCTTGTAAAGCCAACGACTTGCAATAGCAATACCGATGACACCCACAAGGATACCAACACCCATAAAGACTACCTTTTTATCTACCTGAACTCCCATTTGTTATGCTTGTTTTTGACAACTACAACCACCGCTTTCACCGCTTTGGCATTTGCAGCTCTTTTTCATTCTTAATAGATTGATTGAAATGTTTGCAATGGACAAGACCATAAATGTTGCAAACAAGATGTTCATTGTTTTATTCTCTTTCATGACTTACTGTTTTATGCGTTTTAGCTCGTTAATTAATTCCTTATTCTGTTTCTCCATGTGAACCACTTTTTTCTCCAAATCTTGGATACGTTTGCGTTGGTTCTCTATTACTTTCTGTAATGCTTCTGTATGTTCCTCCGATTCTTTAATTCTCTTTTCTAACATTTGCGACCACTGTATCCAATTTGCAACAATCTGATTCTCCGCCTGTGCATGTAGGTTGATAGCTTCTGCCAACTTCACTTTTTTATCTGTACGCAGGCGAACAAGGATTTCAAGCAGCTTCCAAAATCCAGTAGCCCCCAAAATCAGCGTTATTATTTTCCATAGTTCCATAGTCATTGTTTAAGCAGGTGAAGTATTATCGTATTCGATTGGATATTTGGCGATATAAGGATGAATATTGAATAGCAATTCATCGTTGGGATCTATAAAGGTTCCGCTTATGGACACTCTTCCATTGCTGTCAATGTTGTAAAAGAAAGTTTCACCTTTATTGCTAGTCAATGTTCCCGATAAGGCTCCAGTTGGACTGTTATTAGGCTTCGGGAAATTCATCATCCAACCACTTACTGAACCGATTCCACCTGTACGTTTTAATCGAATATCTTTGATGAGTATCATATTTCCATTTACTACCGAATAGCGATTTCTTCCCGGTGTATGATACATGGTTGTGCCAATCTGTGCAGCCGTGATGGTGAGTAGTGATTCTCGATTGAGGTAATTATCCAATCGAGTTTTCAATCTCAATGGCGTAATGGCTCTTTGGTTATCGGCTCCTAAATCTGTCTCTGCTTGCGTAGCAATTTCAATCAAGCCAATAAGTGTTTCAGTCGCCAGTCTTGAATCTAAAAGTGTTTTTAACTTTAAAGGTGTAATGGCACTCAAATCATCAGTTCCACCATTCACCAAGGCTTGTGAAGCTACTTTGATTATCCCTGCAATAGTTTCAGTTGCTTGTGAAACATTGCTTTGAATCACATTCCATGAAGCTCCAACGCTTGCCTGATCACCACCGGCATTATCCACCAAACAAACAATGACATCCATTTCCTGAACATCTTCTCCGGCAGCTCCACCAATTTTACCTCCTGTACTTACCGTATAAGCATCTCCGGCTAATGCTGCCGGATAATTAGGATTCGTTGAACAGTCGATAGTTCCTTTGTTTTCCCAAAGTCCTGTTACCTTATCTGCCACATAGCTTGCAAGCTTTTGAGGGGTTACAAAAGTTGAATTACTTGTACCTTCATTGACTTCTTCAATCGTGGCAACTCTCGCTTTTCCTTCAACGGTTTCCGATGCCGTTTCAATACTCGATTTTAGACCGGCTACTATTTGAAAGCAAGTACCATCAAAGAGCAATAAATAATGGTTGATGGTTCCCAAATCATCGGCTGATAGATCAACCAATACACCGTTCACGGCTTTCATTATTGGAACCGCTCCTTTACCATTGATATTGATTGTTGAAACGCCTGAATTACCGTGATTGAATTTCACCTGAATACTCAATCCTTGTCGGTAAGCATTTTTCAATGCAGGATCTAATTCTAACACATAGTCATCTGTTCCACCGGTTGTAACACCAAAACCACCGAGGCTATTTTCCACCGGAAAATCACCCACGTAGTTTAAATCGTTTAGGTTTACATCGCTGCTATATCCACCAATTGCACTCATAATTCTTTAATTAAGTATGGCTAAGATTCCTATGATTCCAATGCTTACTCCAAGTCCGGTTCCTAGGAATATCTTATCTCGTTTATGTCGTTTTACTTCTGTTTTTAGAAAATCCAATTGCAGGTTCACTTCGTTGTTCACCTCTTGATTATTGGCAATGATGCTTTGATAGTTGATTGCTTGATGTTGGAGCAACTTAATAGTTGAATCCTGCTGCTGAATCAAAGAATCTTTCAAAGCCAGTTGGGTAGATTGCTCAACTGTAATGCTATCCTGATACTTTTTACCTTCCAGTTCAATTGCAATTACTTTTGCCTGACTTACTGTAAAGCAGAATAGCGTATCATTCTCAATGGTGTAAACTGTCGGTTTCAAATTCTGCGAAAAACCGATACAGTTCATCGTTATCATAATTACCAATAGCCCTAATCTTTTCAATTTTCCTGTATTTAAGTTGTTCTAAATCCTTGTTTCGTTTTTTCAATTCTTCTTTAATGCCTTCTTGTTTTTCCAGTTGTTCAGCAATTTGCTCTTGCAAACCCTGATTGATCGCTAAGAGGCTGTCGTTTTGCTGTTCCAGTTTCTTGATGGTTTGCTCGTAATTGGGGTTCGGATTAACAGACCTGTCCTGCGAGCTCCAATACCATACAAAACCTATAATGGTCATCAGCCAAAGCAACAAGACTGCATAGCTAAGTCGCATTTTCATTTTCCTTTAGCGTTTTGTAATCCGTTCTTTTGCCTGTGATATAGCGGACTAAACCATCCAAAATGAGTTTGTGAAAAACAAAGGCAAACACGAAAGACTGAAACAGTACTTCAATATGCTTTGCTTCATACCCCCGAATGAAATACAGAATAACTGCATAGACTAAACCCACCAATGCCGTCCGGTATCTTCGTTTGGATGAAATATTGGTTTTCTGCTTGATCTGATTGGTAAACTTTTGTGAGTTGATACCATATCCAATAATGATAAAAGTGAGAATGTAAGCCCAATCAAGGCTTTTCACATATCCCATAATCTGTGTTGCTATTTCTGTAATAATTCCTGTATCCATAATTCTTGCATTTATGATTGGAGCATATCTGTTATCTGTTTGAGGGCTGCATGCTTTTCTATACCCGATTCGCTTAGCTGCGAAGCCAATTTTTTGAGCTTTTTCTCTTTCCTCTCGGAAGGTTTGGCTAAATGCCATCGAGTTAAATTCCATAGCAAAACGTGCTGTTCGTAATCCAATACTTTGAGCTCTTTTTCAAGAAGTTCCTTGTTTGCCTTATCCACCTTTAAATCCTTTTCCCAACGACTTAATAGGCGTTTTGAAATAACCGTTTTCCCCAAAGGAGAATACGCCCAAGCCACATAACCGGCTCCGGCAAAAACGGATATAGCGAATAATGCAACGACCTTCTTATTCATTACTGAGCTTCCATATTTTTTACAATTCCTCGAATACCAAAAACAATGAGCGTAATCACCAATCCTGAACCCACCAGATACAAGCTTGTCTTTCTCAATGTCTCATCGGTCATTGTGATTTTGATGTCGGTTTTTAATCCATCATCGCTAAACACATTGTCCAAATAGTTTTTTATGCCAGTTCTTTCTTCTGTTTCCATTGTATTAGCTTATGGTTTTGAATTTCTCTTGAGACACGGTTTTAGTGCCAAATACCTTCTGAACTGCTGCTTCTGTTTTCGGACCAAACTTGCCATCGGTATCTAATCCCGATCCTTTTGAGTTTAGGTAGTTTTGGAGCTTTTTTACATTGGTTCCACAGGTTCCAAATTTCAATGGGAAGCTGCTATCGGAATACATACAACTAAATGAGCGAACTCCTGATGAACTGCTCGAAGTAGTTGTACCTTTAATGCTTGCAGCAAATTGCTGTTTCTCTTTTCGTTTTTTCAGAAAATACCAAACGCCAAAACCGACTGCTGTAACTGCCAGTCCAGCTCCAATCCATAGCATTTTATTATCTAATTTGAATGTCTCTTTCTTCATATCTTTTGGGGTTTAATATTGAACTACAACTGCATCTTCACGCACATAACCTTCGGTTTTGCCTCCCACAGGTTTTGTCAATTTTATTCTATACCAGTAATAGCCATCTTCACCTTTGAGGCGTTCTAAAATGGTTCCTACCGGATTGCTTTCTACTTGTGTTAAAAGGTTGTGTGAGAAATCCATGGAAGTCCAGTTCTCATTATCCACTTTTGCAGAGCTTCTTACATTGACATAACCTTCCGAACCGTAATGCACCTTTTTACCAATGAGCTTTTGCTCTTCTCGTTCCTTTTGTTTGCCACTTGTAGTACGGTTCTTTCGGTTCTTGATAAACTTGTGAACTCCAAATCCTGCAAGTGCTACAACGACCGTGGCTACACCACCTATGATTAAATATTTCTTTGTCTTTGCATCCATAATTCTAAAGGTTAATAGCTTTCTAAAATGTCTTTTACTCGTGCCACTTCATCGGCATCATCTAGGTAATAAGTGATGTACTCCGCCAAACTGCCGTATTTCATGGCACTGAACATTCGAGAAATCAGAGAAAGATTATCGGCACTCCCGGCTTCTTCCAAAGCTGAATAAATGGCTCCTTCATCATCATTGTACCAGGAACCTGCATCATAAATTTGGGTAGCCAGTTGTTTTGCCCGATCGTGGGATAGCGTAATTTTTTCCGGACGGGCATAATTCGGATCAAAGCCTTTATAGCTCATAATGTCCCGAATCTTCTTGCTGCTTTTACAGTCGGCTATTCCTGTTTTGCAAAGAATCGGACGTATCACGCCAAAGTAGGTAATACCAATACCCACGAGGATAATTCCCCCTATGATGTAAGGGGTAGCCTTGTTTTGTGATAAGCCTTCAACGGCTTTTGCTCCTGCAACTGCTCCTACCATGTTTTCTGCTTTTTGAGACTGATTTATATGCCTATAATTTCCTCCGTGGTTTCTTTCACTTCGCTTTTGGTTAAGCCATTATCTTCCAAAAAGGACTTCAAGCGATTTTTGATTTGCTCTTCTTTTTTAAGAGCCGTTTGCTTGTCGTACTTAATGTAGATTTGTCTGCCTAGCCAAAAGCCTATTGCCAATGTGATTACCGTTCTCATTAGTCTTCTTCTTTGTAAATGTTTGCTTCTGAAATACCGATGCTTTCCAACCACTTAGGAACATCAAAACTTGGACAAGCTTTGCTTGCTCCGGGAGCTTGATTATGACCTAAAACCTGAATGTGAGGATGGCGTAATACCATGAACTTTACATAGGTTTCCAAAGTGCCTTTTTGCTCTTTAGTCCTTGTGTCTTTCGGCTTTTCACCGCTTTCATCAACACCGCCTACATACACCACATGCCTTGAATTACCATTGATACCACGCACTCCATTGGATATTTCCCATGGATCTACTTGGTCATCTTGGTTGAATGGTATAATGTTTACAAGCTCTCCATCGAGGTACACGATGTCCGAATATCCCGGACGGTTCCAACCTCTTCCTCCCAAATGTTTTGGGTTGGTATGCATGCGAATAATATCGTCCTTAGTAAGCTCTTTGCCTTCAGGACTTGCTGTACAGTGAATGACCAGATAATTTAATTTTCCCATTGTTTTAAATTTTAATTGTTGGTATTAAATATTTGAATTGAAGCTGTTTGTAAAAGACCAAAATCGTAATAGTCTGTCCGGGAGCTATCTTAAACTCCCATGTCGATTTTCCATCAATCACATCACCACGAACGGCTGTTACTTCCGCTACATCGAGGTAGTTCTGTGGACTTTTGTAATTGTTGAATGAAATCGGGGTAACGTGTTGTTTTCCTGTTGGACTTTGGTGAATGAGTTTTAAGCCACTTGCTCGGTTTTCATCTGAAAACACAAACTTGGCATGCTTCACCAAAGCAGGTTTGAACTGAAATTCCGCTCGTTTTTCAGGATAACTTTCATTTATGGTGATGTCGCTACTACTTTCGGAAAAACCGATAAAAGCAAGGTTGCCACCACTTGTATTGGTCGTAAACACTTCACCGCTCGGTAAGACAGCTATACCAATATTCGGTGCATTGTTGAGCGACAAAGTTTCTGAAAGTGTTCCAGTTGTGGAATAGATATAGGTTAAGCCTGTTTGACTGCTCAACACGTATAAAAATCCATTAACCGGATTATAGATGATTCCACTCGGTTGAAACCCTAACGGATAAGTGTTTTCGATGTTTTGTGTTTGTGGATTGAGCTCCAGTAATTCATTGCTGTTCTTGGCGATTAAAAACAAGCTACTTGTAGTAGCGGTAAACTCCGTTGGATAATCTCCTGTGGCATTTATTTCACTTAACAGATTATCGGCCGCATCAAATACACTCACTGAATCTGAAATTGAATTACTTACCCAAACTGTTCCTTGCTGATTCCACACCGAAACTGTTCTTGGATCTTCTCCAGTATTTAAAGTTGCCACTACATTGTAGGTAGAGCTGTCAATTTTGGAAAGCGTATCATCCAATAAATTACTCACATAAAAACAGCTATTTTCAGGATTGAAGGCAATGGAAGTTGGTCGATTACCTACCGGAATAGTTTGAATGATGTTATGTGTAGCATCCAGTATTTTAACTGTATTCTCAACCGAACAAACTACCCATGCTTCCCCATTGGAAGGGTTGAAAGCAACATCCACCGGAGAAACAAATCCGGGATAAAAACTACCCAAAGCAACGGTTTTTGCAATTGCCCCTGATGTATCCATGATAGTAACACTATCACTCAACTGATTGACTACATACAGTAAGTCATTGAACGAATTGAAGCCTACATTTTGAGGGTGTACGCCTGTTTGTATCTCTTGATTCACATCATGATCTTGAACATCTCCGGGCAACGGTTTACTGATTGAAGTACCCATATTAGCTCCCCATAGATTGATGGTTCTGACCGAAGTACCATTGTTGGTAAGTGTAATTTGTGTTTTGGATATTTCAGGTAAATGAGCTGCCTTTTCCTTGTAGTTCTTTTGAACTTCCAATGCCTTTTGGGCAAAGGCTTTTAATTTCTTTTTCTTGCGTTTGGCTTCATCAAAATCATTGGAAACATCCATTACACCTGACACCGTTCCCCATGTTTTTAAGTCCTTTTTATAGGCTTTAGCATAGTTGGGATTTTGAGCCATTAATGCCTGATGAATACGAGCATTGGAAATGCCAATAAAGTTGCTTTCGGTATCATCACCGTGCAACTTAGTCTCTTTGTCTGAGGTAGTTATTGGCTTATCTTCCTTATCGTTTTTGAAAAGGAAATAACCTGTGCCAACCACCGCCAAAGCTCCCAATAACCCTATTTTCTGCTTGCTGTTCATACGGCTTTGGCTTTGTGGTTCAACATAATTTCTTGGGTATTGCGATACCTGTCAATGAAATTGATAATATCCTGAGCTCTTGTTACATGCTGACTTCCCACGGTTTCGGGGTGCATGGCAAATACTTTTGTAGCAGCATATACCGCTTCAATTTTTGGGTATTGTAAATCCAAATAGAGCTTTAATGCAGCAAGGTCTGCCGGACGTTCTTCTCTTGTTGGTATCTGAAAATGTTGGCGTTCGTGCAATAGCACAAATAGTCGCACCGGAATGGTAAAATGCTTGAATGCCTGATTAGACACTTGTATTCTTCCGGTCTGACGGTTAGTTCTTGCAGGAGTTACCATCATGTTGCCAAACTGGTCTTTAATGACCGGTAGCAACTGAATCAAAAACTCATGATCGGGTGAATCGAAAAATCCGGGCTTGTATGTACCGCTATACTTCGCAAAGTTTTGAGCAAAGTCGATGAATCGGTGCATGGCAGGTTGAGCCCAAATTTCAGAGGCTTTCATTTTTTCAACCTCAAATTTTTCAACCACATAGCCGTTATCCTCACCGGATTCGCTATTATAAATTTCCACCAATAAAGTTTCAGGAGACAAAGGCATGGGAATAGAGATTTCCTTGTAATTCATGCCATCTCTGATTGCCGAAGGCTTGAAAGGAACCTTTCTTCTGAAATAATAGGAATTGGCTCTATGGGCATCATAACCTTTAAGGGCAATAATGACCGGTCGAAGGGCTTTAATTCCTACCTTCAAAACAAAACGATTGTTATATGTTGGTACTGGTACTAACATTAAGCGGACTGGATTTGTACTTTCTTATTCTTTTGCATGACTGAAAAGCCGTACGCTGCAATCACTAGCACGGCAATTCCTCCGATAATCATTACTTCTTTTGAAATGCCTTTTTTCTCAGGCTGTGGTGCAGGCTGCCCACCGCCCATGGAAATATCATAATCCGATGGGGTGTCGTCTTTAAAGAATCCCACGATATTGCCAATGGTACTGGTAATCCCTTCTACACCTCCAGCTTTTTGAAAACCTTCTTTTTGCTTTCCCCACCATTGTTGGCGTTGCTCTTTACGAGCTGCTTTTTCTTCCGCAGTTCGTTTTGGTTTTGCCTGTTTGTTGGGATCTTTCTTAAATAGGTTTTTCAAGAAGTAATCGTAATTATCTTCTCCACCGTGTATGATATATTCTGTTTCTCCTGCAATCATCTTGATTCATTTAAAGGATTCTTAATATTCTAAGCGTAGAACCTTGTGGCTCATAGTTTACCGCCTGATAACCTTTTCCGACAAAGGGGTAGCTTTTGGCTTCTCCCGGAGGCAAAGGCACATTGTTCACAAGAGCTGTGCTCGTTCCCACGTTCTTGATGGAAGCGAAGAGAAAACCTTGGGGTAAGTTTCCGTTGGTTGTTGCTTCTTCTTCCGTTATTTGAGCGAGTATGTCCATGCTTGTTCATTATTTTCTTATCATTCCAATTACTACCAATGCAGCCACACCAACTCCCACAAAAACCAAGGTCTTCTTGCTCATTCCAAAAGGAAGCATAGAAGCTTGTTGTGGTTGATTTTCTGTGTTTTCGACTGTTAAATTGGTAGTGGTTTCCGTTCCAGTTTGCTCGATTATTTCCATAGGTTTTGTGGTTGGTTCTTCTGATTTAGAAGAGGTATCCACTAGAGCTTTTTTTACCTGTGGTTCACTCACTATGGGCTCTTTCTTTGGAGGTAAATCCGGAGCAATTTGCTTTACAACCGGTTTGGTTGTTTTTACCGGAACAGGACGACTAAACCTTGGTTTTCTGCCCTTGGCAATTCGTTTTTCATCCCTTTTTTCTCTTCGGGCAATAACTTTAGGGTTTTGGCTTCTCTTTTCCTTTCTCTTTTTGATCCACTTGCCAATGAATTCATCGTACTCAAATTCATTTCCTAAGCCATCAACAAAGTTGTCTTCCTCTTCCAAAAGACCTCCATAAAACTTCAATTCATATAATGGATTTGCAGCTATCATACTTCAATTTTTTATGCCGTTTGTACTGGAGCAGCAGCTCCTTTTTTCTTCATGGATTGATACACTAAGCCACCAACTACAAGCAATCCAATGACAATCATTACCGGACTTCCCATGCCTGCTTTTTGCACTTGTGGTGCAGGGGTTTGTGCCGTTGCAGTTGGTTGTGGTGCTTGTTGCATCATCATTTGTGGAGCCATCTGCGGTGTTGGTGCAGGTGAAGGAGAAGCCAATTGCTTGGTCAATCCTGTTTCCGCTCTTAGTGCTTCCGTTTCCGCTCGTTGTTGGTCATTTTTCAGCTTTCGCTTTTCCATTCGCACCTTATGCCTTTCGGCTTTTCTTTGCTTACACTTTCTGCCAAAGCATAAAAAGTTGTCCCACTCATCGGTAGGTTGACCGGTTATTCCGAAGTTGTAATTGCTTAATTCCATGATCTATCGTTTATGAAGGATTTACATTGATTGAATTTTTTCTCTGCCGGAAATAGAAGAAGCTGATAATGCCCAGTAAGCCTAATACTCCAATTATGAGGTATAGGCTTTTTTTGCCAGCCAACTTGCGTTCTTCCGCAGCAGCTTGTTGTTCCTGGGCTTTCATGGCAAGCATATTATTCAGCATTTCTCTGCGAGCTTCTTCCTTCGCCATTTTCTGCTTGTTCTTGCCACCTACAATACTTCCCACAGCTCCGGATATTCCGGCAATTGCTCCGGCTATGGCTTGTACATAATGGTATTCATCTTCATCGGGATTATAGGCGGTTTCCGATTCCACCATTTTACTAAGTAGCTCCGTGAGTTCTCTGTTGAATGCTTTGTTTTGAAGGGCTAATCCTTCTACCAATCCATTGGCAAGGGATATTTTATCGCTCGTTGGAACCTGAATGCCGTACCTATCCAAAAGCATTTTATAAGGCTTTGGATTTTTGGCAACTGCCACTCCAATTAAGGATAGAGCAGCCTTGGATTGCTGATTGAGTGCCTGTGTATTTTCCTCTTTGACTATTCTAATCATCTTAGTTGCTTTTTATGGAGGATCCGATGAGAACACCGGCAACCAGTGTTAAGCCCAAAATCACTAATCCGTCTTTTGAAACGGAAAAGCGGTCTTTGTCTTTGGGTTCTTCCTTTGTTGGGGATTCAGCAGTTAGTTTTCGCTGTCTTAATTCATTCCAAACCAGTTGAACTTCTTCCATGAGGGATAAGTCTTCCGGCTTTTTGTTGGAAGCTGCCAATACTTCCTGATAATGTTTTTCCAATTGAGAAGTGGTCATGTCCACCAACTGATCAATGTAGTCGCCTACATCCAAGTTGGAATCGCCACCAAAGTTGCTGTTGCCACATGCTCCACAAAAGTTGGATTCAGGATTGAAGGAGCTACTTCCACATGCACCACAAAAACTATCTTCTTTTTGATTGCTTTCGGGTTGGTTCAGTTTCAGAATCAAATCTTTTTCCGGATGAATCGTTAACAGATGCGGAACAATGCTTTTGCCCTCGGTTTTCACCAGTTCCTTTGTTGCCTTCACTAAATCGTGAATGTTCTTTGAAGGATGATACCCTTGGTCAAACAAAAGTTTGCGTGCACCATCCGGATTGCCATACACGATGTATGCAATGCGATTTTGTGCATATTTCGACCTTGTTAAACTTTTCTTCATCGTATTTCAATTTGAGTTTTACAAAAACAGCCAAAGAGCTATCGCTGACTTTGGCTGCTTAATGGTTTACCTGTTATGAGCCTGTTACAGCTTGCATCGGTTCTTATCTTCTTCTGCGTAAGAATCCTCTTCCTCCAGGTCGTCTTCTCATTGAAATACCACGTCTGCGTCTAACAGGGCTAGGTCTTTTTCTGACAATCTTCTTTACCAGTTTCTTAGGCTTCAACCCAAAGGCTGATGGCTTCTTACTTCTGATCAAGTCTAATTGTGGAAGACCGGTAGTTCTTGGAGCAGTTGAAAGCTCGGCAACATTTTTACCGTCCAATAGGTTACCCATGTTGGCTCTTGCTTTGATTGTGAAGGTGAATACCACCGTTACACCATCTTTAAGCAATAGTCTGATGCTATCTTGTCCTGTAACATCCATCTCAAAGTTGTGGTCATCAATCAAACCTTGAGTGAAGTTTTGAGGTGAAGTCGCATTTCTAGGTTGGTAAACTCTTACTGAATTGCTCCCTGTTGCTGTCCTTTTGTTGATTTTCAACACATTGTCAAACTGCAATGGATTGGAAACCGACATTTTCATTCCCACAATCTTGAAAGGATTGGCTTTTGATTCCTCCCTTACTTCTTTGTGCGAACTCTCTTCAACGGTTACCGTTACTCCGGCAGGCTGAGCTGCTTCCTCGTTGGCTCCAAACAGAATGGCTTCTGCATCGGCTCCGGAAGTGTTTTTAACTACTACGGTTAAGGTACGGTCGTTCGGATCAATACGTCCAATGGATGTCGTTTTGTAGCTATCGTACATATCGTCATCATCGGCAGGGATGTATTCTACTTCTTCATCGTAGTATTCATCCTCATCGTAATAACTGTCTTCGTTACCTTCAAATCCGGTATCAAAGTCGTCCTCTTCATACCCATCGTAGTCATCGTATCTGTCTTCGGCATCATCTTCGTATGCCATCAACTCATCGTTATATGGATTCATTTTGAATGCTTTTTTAAGTGTTTGTAACTAAATTCAGGTAGCTCCACCATGGAACTACTACTTTGTTTCGCTGCTTTCTGCTAACTTTTTAGCTTTTGCTTTCTCCATAGCCGGATCAATCACTTTTTTGGTGAGGATGGTACCAATCACAAAAACTCCTAGTGAAACTCCTGCCATAATGCCAATTGATTTCCAATCAGTATTTTTCATTTTGTATCGTTTTAAATTTTTAAATCTTCCGAATTGAACTGTGCGGTTTTTAAACCAATTGTGGAGCTAAGGTCAGGGTAAAACAAGGCGAGAAAAAGGACAAAAATTGTCCTATGGTGAGTGTTTGCCTATGGACAAACTTTAAGGCAAAAACCTGATGTAAAGCGGTACAAAAAAGGAAGGGATTTAATTTATCCTAGGTATAAATTAAATGGGTATCGGAATTTATTAGGGAGATAAATTCAAGGGAAAGGACAGATTCCTATAATTAGCTACTAAATGACTTTTGGTGGCTAATTATAGTATTTTCAAAAATAACCACTATATTTGTATCAGTGGCTAATTATAGTTTTTCTAAATAACGCCACTAAATAAGGTTTAGTGGTTAATTATAGATAATGACAAAGTTCATAGAGAAACAGCTAATAGAGACTTTTAAAGGAAAAACTCAATTCGATCGGGATGAGCTATTCGCCTTTTTAAAGCAATTCGATCCGGAAATGACCGAAACGGCTTTATCATGGCGTATCCATGACTTACTAAATAAGAATATCATTAAATCCATAAAACGAGGGGTTTACAGTATTTCAAACAGTAAAAAGTATGTTCCTGCTATTTCCGATAAGCTTGTAAAACTCTCAAAAATTGTCGCTAAGGAATTTGACAACCTAGATTACTGCTTATGGAGTACAGAATGGTTTAATGATTTTACCCGGCATCAAATGGGCACTTACTTCTATTTGTTAGAGGTAGAAAGGGATTTTGTGGAAGAAGTATTCAATGCGTATTCCGAATCCAAACAATACCGAGTGTATCTCGATCCTAATGAAGACATCATGGAAAGGTATGTGGAAAGTGAAATTTCCATCGTCATTAAACCTCTAATCAGCCGTTCGCCCAAACAAAAGGTTTCCATAAAACCCAAATCAAAGGATAAAATTCAGCTTCCAACTTTAGAGAAAATGTTGGTAGATGTTTTCTGCGATTCCGTAACCTTTTACACGGTTCAGGGAAGCGAGATGGAAACGCTGTTTGAAAATGCCCTGAAAAGGTATCATATCAATTTTAGCCGAATGCTGAATTACGCTAGGAGACGGAAAAAAGAACCTCAATTGAAGGCTTACATGAGTGAGCATTTTGGGGATATGTTAAAAGATATTTTAGAATGATAAAAGCACATTGTTTTACCAAAGAATGGATCAACGGCTTTAAGCAGCAAAAGCATTTGAAGCGTATCAACCCTCCGATACTGGAGAAAATGATACATGCTCTTTCCTTGTTACAGCAACTTAAAGCAAATGGTTTAGATTTCACCTTTAAAGGTGGAACAAGCCTTGTGTTATTGCTTGCGAAGTCAAGACGATTTTCGGTAGATATTGACATCATTACTACTCAAAGTCGAGAAGAAGTTGAAGCTATCCTGGACAAAGTGGTGGCAAACTCACATTTCAACAAATGGGATCTGCAAGATAGAAGAAGCTACAAAGAGGGTGTACCAAAAGCTCATTACGAATTTGATTATGAATCGAGTCTCAATCAAAGTGCTCACTTTGTATTGTTGGATATACTGTTTGAGAAAACCGATTACCCTAGGTTATTAGCAGCTCCCATTCAATCGGAGTGGATTGAATCCGAAGAAGTATTGGAAGTAGCTATTCCCTCTATTGAATCTATTTTAGGAGACAAACTCACGGCTTTTGCTCCAAATACCGTTGGAATCCTTTATGGAAAGGACAAAGAGCAGGAAATTATTAAGCAACTCTTCGATATTGGCTGCCTGTTCGATGAAGCCGAAAACGTAGAGGAAATTGCGTTGAGTTTTGAAAAAATTGGAGTAAAGGAAATCAACTACCGTGAACTTGAAATTGGTTTATCGGATATACTGGATGATATTTTCACCACTTCTTTACTCATTACCAAGCGAACCAAGAACACCGAAGAGCCGGACAAAACGAGATTTACCGAACTCACTACCGGAATACGCAGGTTTGAAGGCTTTTTGATAGCAGAAAACTTCAAAATTGAAGATGCCATACTTGCAGCAGGTAAAGCAGCTTACCTCGCCAAACAATTAAAAAACAAAGACCATTCAGCGATAGAAAAGTTTAACGGTCAGGACATTAGTAAACTGGAAATTTCCGGAGAGCTGAACTTCCTAAACAAGCTCAAAAAGTCGAGAGACAAAGCAGCATTTTTCTATTGGTATAAGGCGTTGAATTAAGATAATTATGATTCAAAAATACTTGCATTCAGCATTTCAGTTAATCGACAGGGTAAACAAGTCGAAGCATAGTTTCAATATAAAGGTATTCAGAACACCCAAACATGCTTATAGTGATCGGGAAATGCAGTTTGAGAGAAAGGAAAACAAGTATTGTTTTCAAGCAACAACACTAGTTCGCAGGGGTGTCCAAACTGGTAAAGAGCTAGAAATAAAAAGGGAAACAGAAGTCGAATTAAAAAGTGATGGATTTAATCTATACACACAGGGTAAAAATATTATCCCAAATCGAATTTCTTATTCTGACATAGAAGAAGTTCCTCCATTAAAAATAATCGAAGGACAAATCACCGCCCTATCGACTAGAAAGCAATCATTCTTCAACTCGGATAGATATTACAGGGTTATATTTCCTTTGAGAAAAAAGGTAAGTCTATTTGGTGATTTTACGGGCTGGGCTTATTCAATAGATGGAAACCGAGTATTAGAAACATTATTGAAACTTCATATTTCAGAGACAGAATTTCATTTTTTTACAGTGAACAAAACTAAAAATGAACACTACTTTGTTATAGACTCTACTTCCAAAATTGATTTGAGTAACTTTCTGAGGGCAGCAAATTCCATTTTATTGACTTATGCTTTTTTAAAAGGCGATTATCATGGTAAACAAGCATATATATTAACATATTCGCATAGTAATTTTAAAACTCCTTCAAGCCTATCTACAATGATAATGGCAGGAGAGGTTTATGACGGATTTGCAATTCATTCTACCAAGCCATTTAGCATTGTTCAGTTGCAGAAGAAAATTCGTCACAAAAAAGACAGTAATGGCAGAATAATCGGTTCAGACACCAAGTGGGCAAATAAATATATGGTAGAATTCCCTTCTGAATGCTATGCTAAAATTTGTGAGCTTATTTATTTAAACGGTGGGGTTTTAAGAGCAGTTATATTGTATGTTAACAATCATCGAGCTACGTTAGAACTTAAAATACCAACATTGTTTGTGGCAATTGAAAACATCACCAAAATATTAGTTGGTGGTGACACAAAAAAACCTTCCATTATTCAGGAAGCAGCACTTGTTAAAAAAATAAAAAAAGTAATTAAGGCTTCTGTTAAGGAAATAAATGAGATAAAACGGGAACATAAACCCGAAGGTCTGGATTGTGAAACCGAAAAGGAATATGAAGCTAACTTCGCCCGAATTTGCTCAAAACTGCACGGCTTTAACGAAGGCTCAAATAATAAAAAACTAAGCGATCCCTTTTCAGTTTTAGGCTACGCTTTAACAGAAGAGGAAAGCAACCTTTTGAAAATTGATCGTAATAAATTTTTACACGGTGATGATTACTCCAAAATAGAAGAAAGCTATGAAACGGAATTCAAAGAACTCTTTCATATCAGTCTTCGGTTACAAAAATTAATTGCCGTTCTTTTGCTTAAACAAGCAGATTATTCCGGTTATATTCTTAATAACGCAAAGATTCATGACTATATCACGGAAAAAGAATTGTCTGAGGAAGTTTTTGTAAAAATATAGAGCTTAAAAACTTTCAAACTCGAATATCTCTACAAGTTCCTTCTTTTCATCGGTTCCATCCTTTATATCACTAAGTAGTTTGTTGTGGTTGAATTCGACAAGGCTCTTGTTTTCAAATTTCAAACAATTCGAATGATGCTTTAAAATATAAATGGCTAAATGCCTAGGAATTCCAATGTTTTGAATTTCTATAACCTTATAATCTGTTGTACCATATTCCAAAAATTCAGCCCAATTCGCTCCTGAATTCTCTTCTCCAATTTTGTCTTTTAAAAGGAGGTAATAATTTTCAAAATAGTTTTTGAACTTAAATCGAAGGATATTATCAATTTTGGTAATCAATTCATTGATTGCGAAATTAATATGGTGTGGATTACTGGAACTAAATAACGTCCGTTGGTTATTGTTATCGTAATAAAAACCTTGGTTCTGATAATGTCTTATGGCATTAGTAATCATGAGATTAAGTGGGGTTGAAGTAATCCAATTATTCATGATAGTTGCATAATAATCTAAGCTCCTTTCCGATTTATACATTGGGCTCTTTCCTCCAGACTCTTCTGCCTCCCAGTTGTAAAATCTACTGATCTTTTTCAGAGCAGCTAATACATTCTGATATGAGATGTCATGTGTAAGAATATGTTCTTCTAAATCTGTTCTTTTATAAATGTCATTCTGATACCTTGCTTTAATAGTAGGTGATGATGAAAGAATTCTTTCAGGAACAATATTTTTCTTCTTCTCATCAGCAAGGAGCTTCTTTGCTGAATCTATTTTTGCAATAAAATTGGATCTCAACACAGAATCGTCCGACCTTAACTCATGTATAAATGCTATGTTAGCATATTGATTCCAAAGTGCAATTTCTGTATTCGTTGGAGATTTTTTTGTAAACTTCTTTCCGGAAATAGCCGAATTCAAGTTCTTGAAAAAGTTCTTTTGACCTGAAATAACAACTGGTTTGACAGGGTTAATTGTTTTTGATTTTACAACCTTTAAATCTTTATCCGGATTATCCCATCTATTACCTTTCCTTTCAATTCTAGTGCATATTATATTTCCGGAAAGCTCTTTAGTTAATCTTCCTGCTCTTCCGGCAAGGTTCCAAAAATCTATATCAGTAAACTTTGATAGTCCAATGGCATTACTTAGAATGAAGATGTTTTTTGCAGGCAGGTTTACCCCTTCCAAAAGAGTTGAAGTGCAAAACACGTAATCAATGACCTTGTTCGTAAATAAAATTTCAACTTTCTCCCTGATTCTTTGAGGTAAGCTACCAAAATGAAATGCTACACCTTTCTTTAAACAATCAATCAGAAAATACTTTTCATGTAAGTAATCCTTGATAAGGTTTATTACTTCGTCTATTTCAGGACTTTCCTTATCCGGTAGGGTGTTTGAAAAGTCTAATGCATAGTTTATAGTATCTTCTTTTGTGTTGCAGTATATAATGCTCTTATTATCTGATGAAAGTTTTTTAAGCCAATAGAAAAAATTTGTCCCTTCGAAAGTAAGAGGTATTGAAATCTCTTCCCCCTTGCCTGAAATAAGAGAACATTTTTGATCAACTAGGTCTAAGAAATACTTATTCTGTGCTACTGGAGAATTTGAGATATTGATTTTCTCATCTGTGCTTTTCTCAAATAGCTGTAGAAACACTTCTGGATTTGGAATATTCGGGGAAGCGAAAAACAGTTTGATACTTTTTCTCTCTGCCTGTAAGATAGAGTAATAGTAAATCGGGCTTCTAGTGTCTTTTTCAGCAATTATTTTTTGAGCTTCATCAATAAATAGGTAATCAATTTTCGGATTGTTCAAATCAGCCAAGTATGACAATAACCTTTCAGGAGTAAAAACAAAAATATACCTGGTACTTTCATTCTTGTAAAAAGCAGGTACAATCGGATGTACTAGTATTTTATAGTTTTGAACATCTTTAAAGTCCTTCTTTAATCGAAGGATTGTTTGATTTATCAATGCACGAGTTGGAACCAAAATAATTAAGTTATCTGTGCCCTTATGTTCAGTAATCAAATGTCGAATAAAGGCGTTGATAATAAATGACTTACCTAAAGATGTCGGTCCTGAGAAGCTAAAATGGTTGTTATTCTTTAGCAGTTCAAATATTTTGTACTGTGCATCTGTGAATATGAAGTCACTGTTGGGAATTTGCTGAAATGTTTCCTTTACAGCTCGCTCAAACAGTGTTTCGGGTGAGTATGAAATATTTTGATTTTGATCTCCTGATTCAATAAAACTAAGGGCAGGGAAATTACCTAGTTTGATTAAAATGGAGTTTGTGAAAAACTTATAGGTCGGATCATCCTTAAAATCGTCAATTAACAAACTTGTGATCTTATACGCTATGTTTAGCATCTCCGCATTTTCAGACCTTGAAAACAAGTCTGCAAAACGAAGAATGTCAACCAGCTCCTTATTATTTAGTTTCAGTTCAGGGTTGTTAGTCCTGAAAAATAAGTGGGCTTGTCGCTTCTCCGTCTTTTCTATTAGTTCTTTGAAGTATTCATTGTCCAAAGATTTTTCTGCTAGCTCCTGTATAAATGTCATTTTGTTAAACCTTTGGTAAGTTCTTGATTAGATTCTGCTATGTTCGTGAAAGGCAAAATGTATAGGTAAAAATTGTGTCCAAACAGTTTATACTCATCAATTTTCTTTCTAATGTGTTCAAACTTCCCTTCGATTTCTTTCTTAATAGAATCATGTATTTGCTCCCGAAAATCTCTATTTGGCAATCTCATTTGTTCATCAGATATTTCTATCTCATAGCCAATAAATACACCAAAGGCATGATCCACTTCAAAATCATTATCCTTAACTGGTACTATTATTTTTTCAAGAAAGGACTTTTCCTCATCATTAAAGGTTTCTTTATCTAAGTGATCACTAATCAATCCTTTTTCGTACGGAAGACCACTTTTCTCATGTCCTTTGCTATTTACCTCATTCTTAAACTCCCAAATTGACTTGATAGCATTCGTTATTGCCGAGGTCAGGTCAGCTATCATTTTCGATTCTCCAAAAATTATTTGAAAGTCACCATTTTCAAGTTTTAAATAATGCACCCCATCAGAGCCATTTACATAATGGCTAGTTGATGTTTTTAATTCAAGTTTGGAAAGGATTTTAGGAGCTTTTAAATGTGATTCCAGAAATGAATATAAAATTAGCTCTCCAACTTCTCCTTTGTTATTAAGGTAGTCGATAAATTTTTCTCTCGCTCTGTAATTTAATGGTCCAGGAGTTTTAGCATATTTTTCTTTTACCTTCCTTGAAAGTGAGTAGCTAATCATCGGATCCAACAGGTTCATCTTTAATTGGTCGTAATCAAATTCATTTGAAGAGGTCTTCAAAATGAAAAGCTCTACTGCATTTTTTTCATGCTCATCTAGTTTGTATGACCCTGCATGATTGAATGCATTCAAAAAGTCAGAATTCGGTATGCTTAGCTCCATTTTCTACTAATTTTAAAAGAAACCCAGTTATTATTTTCAAACTTACGGCAAATATAATAATTACTTGCCAAAGTTTTGTAATTTCAATATTATATTTATCTTTGAACTTTTGATAAGGAATGAAAAATTCAGAACTCGCATCGAAACTAAAGGAGCATTTTGCTAATCAATCGGTTATTACCACAAAGGAAATTACCGAGGTATTGGTCAATGCCTTCCCTGAATTATCACCAAGTACCATTTCTTGGAGGCTTAATCAGCTCAAAAAAGAAAAGCTAATCTACCAAACAGGTAGAGGCTTGTACTCCTTTGAGTTTAAGCCGGAATACACTCCTGACTTCAGTCTTAAAGCAAAACGACTTTACAATCGCATAAAGCCCCTTTGCAAAGCAGATTTGAGTATGTGGGATACCCAAATGCTCAATGATATTGGCGAAACCAGTGTTGATAGGTATTGGATGTTCCTTTCAACAAACAAGGAAGAACTGGAACCATTGTTTGAAAACATGTTGGATTTCAGTAAACAAACCTTCCTTCAACCTGATAAGGAGGTTATTAGCAGGTATTTAATGGCTCATAATGAAGCGGTAATTATCACTCCCTTGGTATCAGAAACACCACTTTACAAATCGGGCGAATACACTACACCAACCATTGAGGGTTTGTTGGTAAATGTATGGTTGAAGTACGAAAGTTACTTGCAGCCTATCGGTTTCGATATAAAAACATTGTATGAGAAGGCTTTTAAAAAGTACAGTGTAAATCAAAGCAAACTGCTTCGATATGCTGCTCGAAGAGATAAAAGAAATGAGATTAATGAATTCATAAAATCAATAGCGTAATATGTCCACAGAAGTAATTGAACAAGAAGATATAGTATTAGAAGACAATCAACTGATTTGTGTTCTAACAGGTGAGGTTAAAAAAGTAAAAGCCCAAGAATCTAACCTCCAGTCGGTAATTATCATGCTGAACGAAGAGTATGGTTTTGACCTAGATGATATGGAGCGTGATTTCAAAATTGAATATACCGATCCTGATACCGGAAAGTCCAAGAAGCAGAAAGTGGAATTGGTGGTTTTTGAAAAAGGCAAACCACATGAGCAAGAACATGTAATTCGTATCTGCATTGTTCAGGACGATAAGGTTAAGGAAACCGATAAAAAGAAAGGCTTGGCTGCAACACTTGAAAACGCTATGGGTGCTGTGGAAAGCTGCGAGTTCGGTTTGTGGGCAAACGGCTCTAGCTATCATTTCTTGCAAAAGGAAGACGATGCACTGGGATACGACTATGAATTTGTGGACTTGTCGGATTTCCCTGGGGAAGGTGAAACATTAGACGATCTTGACCGTGCAGACCGCTCTAGCAGTAGAAAGCCTGCAAACGATTCATTAATCAAAGTATTTAAGCGTTCGCATGACTACATCTACGGAAATGAGGGACGAAAGAAAGATGCCTTTTGGCAGTTGCTTAACCTTATTTTCTGTAAGCTCTATGATGAAAAACGCAGATTTATCTGTGCTGAAAATGGCGAAAGCTACCGCAGAAAGTTTTGGGTAGGTGTAAAAGAGCAAAACTCCGAAGATGGACGAAAAGCTGTTGCAGACCGAATTAAAGGTTTGTTTGAAGAGCTAAAATCGGATTCTGTTTTCTCAGAAGTGTTTGACGGTAATGAGGCTATTGGGTTAACTGATAAAGGACTTGCCTTTATTGCAGGTGAACTTGCTAAATATTCCTTCTTAGATGCCTCTGTGGATGTTAAAGGAATGGCTTACGAAACCATTGTAAGCAACACACTAAAACAAGAAGCCGGACAATTCTTTACACCAAGAAATATTGTAAAAGCCATGGTAGAAATGCTGAACCCTACCGAAACGGATAGAATTCTGGATCCGTGTTGTGGTTCGGGAGGTTTCTTGGTAATGGCGTTAGACCATGTGCGTAAGCAAATTGCTACTGATATGTTTCCTGATTTAGATGGACCACTATTGGCAGAAAAGTTTAACTCTATTGAAGTAAACGAACGCATTAGACAATATGCAGAGCGAAGCATTTTTGGTTTTGACTTTGATCCTGACTTGAAAAAGGCAGCTCGTATGAACATGGTGATGGCAGGAGACGGACATGCCAACATCTTCCATGTAAACTCATTGGCTTACCCTAACTGGGAGCACCCCGAAGAAATTGAAAAAATTAACGCTTCCATTAGTCGAAGTTTAAGTGAAATGAAAGACTTAGACAATGCCTATGGTAGCGATGCTCGTGAAAAGTTTGACATGGTATTTACCAACCCTCCATTTGGGGCTAAGGTAAAGGTAGAACAAGAAATTGCAAGCCAATACCATTTATCTGCATATAGCGATGCTCCGGAAGTATTGTTTATTGAAGCATGCTACAACTTTTTAAAGCCGGGCGGTAAAATGGCAATTGTACTGCCTGATGGTATTTTGGGGAACCCAAATACTCTACCGGTACGTGAATGGATTTTAGACAAATACAAAATACTCGCTTCTGTGGATTTGGCAGTAGAAGCCTTTTTACCACAAGTAGGTGTACAAGCCTCTCTTTTGTTTTTACAAAAGAAAACTGAGGTAGAACGCCAATTAGCCCAAGACAGTGCCGAAGATTACGATGTGTTTATGGCAATTGCCGAAAAGCTTGGGAAAGACCGTAGAGGAAATCCTATCTACTTACGTGATGATGATGGTGCAGAAATGCTTTTTGATGTGGAAACCAAATACCTGAATTACAAAAAGGATGGTTCAAAAGAGGTAAAAGCAAGGAAGGAGAAAGTGAAGCTCCTCGATGACGATTTACCAAAAATTACCGAGGCTTATTTCAATTTTTTAAAAGGAGATTTATAATGGAAATAGCATCTGTACCTTATAAGAGCATTCTGAATGGCTCAAATATTATGAAGCCCAATTACCATTTAAACTATGGTAAAAAAAGGATAGAAAGAGCCGTCAAAAACAAGAAATCATTTATTCCACTCGGTGATGCAGTTAAAGATGTTTATACCGGGGGGATTTTTAAGCGTGTTTTCGTTGAAAAAGAAGAATATGGTTTGCCATATATATCTGCTCAACATATGATGAGCTCAAATCCTCTTGAAGTGGCTAAAACCATTTCGAAAAAATATACTCCAAGACAAGAGGATATGACTTTGAGAAATAAGCAAATATTGGTTAGCTGTGCAGGAACAGTTGGAAATGTAAGATTAATTGGTGAAGATTTAGATGGTGTAATTGGTTCACAGGATATAATCAGGGTGATAGCTAAAGAAGGTGATTATCCTTTTGGATATGTTTATGCTTACTTAGCTTCTCCTACGGCATACAATTACATTCAATCATTCATCTATGGTTCAGTTGTTCCAAGAATAGAACCAAATACATTATCAAAACTTCCAGTTCCTTGTTTTTCTGAAGAAATACGAAAAAAAATTCATTTACTCATTGAGGCATCACTCAATGAGAGAGGTAATGGAATTGAAATGTTAAAAAAGGCAGTTGCCCAATTAGAATCTCGTTTACCGGATTTAAATAAAGAATCTATATACAGATTACCTCTTTCTAAAATTGGAAAATATAGATCGAGATTCGAAGCTACTCTTCAAATAAATAGTACTAATGAGTTTTATGCAAAACTAGAATTTGAAGGAGTTGAAATAAAACCAATTTCAGATTTATCAGCGTCTGTTTTTACTCCGAATATTTTTAAAAGAATCAAGGTAAAAAAATCACAAAAGAGCGTTCCTTATTCAGGTGGTGCAGAATTATTGAATTTCAGACCCAAGCTAGATACATACCTTTCATCCAATACAAAAAACCTAGTTGATTATAAACTAAGACGGGGTTATTTAGCTATTCAAGATTCAGGTAGCATTCAATCTATGGGATATGTGTCAATAATTCCAGATTATTTAGATGGAATAGCAGCAACAAACAATTTAGTAAGAGTCGTTCCAAATGAAGAAAATAACATGAATGAATACATTTATGCTTTTCTCAAAACTCAACAAGCCAATGCAATTCTTAAAAACTCAGCATACGGAACTGGTCAGCTGCATATTGACACGAATCTTATTAAAGATCTCAAAGTTCCACTATTTAAAGATCTAATTAAAGATGTTAGCAATAGTGTAAAAGGCTACTTGAATCTGATTGAGCAGGCATATCAAAAAGAAAAAGAAGCAATCGACTTAGTAGAAAAAGAAATTGAATCATGGCAAAAATAATTAAACCACCCTATTTTGAATCGGTTGTGAATGCCGGAGAAAAGCGTTTGCTAGATTATTTAGAAGTAAACCTTCCGGATAGTTATTACTTGGTTCCTAATGTAGAAATTGCTTCTACTAATCCACGTAACAACCGTACGCAATATTGGGAATACGACTTAATTGTGGTGGCTCCCCATGCTGTATACAACATAGAAAACAAAGATTGGAAAGGACGTATTGAAGGAGACGATAATTACTGGTATGTAAACGACAAGCAACGCAACAATCCATTAAGAACCGGTCGTCAAAAAACTGCCATACTCGCCTCTAAACTTAAAGAGCATCAATACGACTGGGGGAAAGCATGGATTCAAAACATGGTTACGCTTTCGTTCCCAAACACCTATACGCCTTCACTTTGGCAAGAAGCTGGCAAGCTTACTTTTCAGCTCGATGAAAAACTGATTGAATACATTACCGATCCTTATGGAGTTGGGAAATTAGAAAATGACATTGCCAATATTCAAAAAGATATTATTGAGTTTTTAATCGGGAACCAAAGCAAGAAAGCTCCTGACGAAAAACGTGAAGTTGAAGGCTATGAGATTATTGAGGTTTTACAACAAGAGCCAAACTTCACTGAGTATTTGGTAAAGCCAAAAGGTGTTACCTCTTCTATCCGCAAAAGAGTAAAAGAATTTTCCCTACAAGTTTCAGGTTTATCACCTGAAGAGCTTCGCAAACGTGAGGAATCTATCAAGAACCAATACAAGGCATTGCATAAGATTAAGGCGAAACCTTTTATTCTGAATGTAGAGTTTAAGATTGACGAAGAAAACCACCTGTTTTATGAGATTTCAGACTTTTTAGATGAAAATTCGTTACGTGCAGAAGCTCGTTCCAAAACCTTCACTTTTCAAGAGAAAATTGGCATTCTTCGCAATATAATGGCTGCCTTAAAAGAGGCTCACAAGGAAAATATTTACCATAGAGACATCAACCCGGACAATATCTACATGAGCAGTGGTTATGCTTATTTAGGAAACTTCGGTAAATCATATTTCACCGATCATAACGAGCAAGGGTACACGGTAATGGCAACCATCAACGAGATGAATGCCACGCCTTATCATCCTTTAGAATTGACTGTTGGTGATGCTTCTCGTTCATCAGACATCTACTCACTTGGGGTACTAATTTATTGGTTATTCACCAGTGAAGAGCCGTTTAAAACACCATACGAGTTAGACAAACTAGGTGGTCAAATACCGGAAGAAAAACTACCAAGCCATATCAACAAGGCTCTTCCTAAATGGTTGGATGAACTTTGCTTAAAAACCGTACTAACCGATGAGTTAAAACGCATTGACAGCATTGAGGAACTCGAAAACTTTATCAATGATTCCATTAAGGAATCACAAACAGAGCCTCAGCCTGCTAAAACAACCCCTTCCAAAGTTCCACAACAGAAGGAAGCTCACGACTTAAAAGAGGGAGATCGTGTTGGAGAATATGTTATTCACGAAATACTAGGACAAGGAGGTTATTCCAAAGTTTTCAAGGTTAAGCACAGTATTCAAGGTAAATACTACACCATGAAACTTTTCCATGAAAGTGTTAATGTTCAGTCTGTATCAGATGAATACAACGCACTAATCAACCTAAATCAAAACAACATTGTGAAGTTTGTTTGGAATGGAATTGCCCCTACCGGACAGTTTTTTACATTGATGGAGTTTTTGGATGGCGAAAACCTAAGCATGTACACTCGTACTGATGCTCGTCTTCCAATTTACCGTGTATATCAAGCTGCTAAAGATATTTTAGGAGCATTGGTTTCTATGCAAAACATGCCAAAACCAGTATTGCATAGAGATATTAAACCTCAAAACATTATTTGGGATAATCAGGAACGATTTGTTTTGATTGATTTCAATGTAGCTTCGTTTGCCGAAGACAATAAAGACTTTGTTGGAACCAACCCTTACTTGGCTCCAGACTTAATTACAGATAACTACAAAGTAAACTGGGATAAGTCGGCAGACACCTTTGCTTTGGGTATTACGCTGTATGAGCTTATTTGTAAGCAATACCCATGGGCTCCAGGGAAGCTTCCATTAATGAGCAAAGATCCTATTGCACCTAAAACCATAGAAGAAAGACTTTCAGATTCTTTTGAATCCTTTTTGTTAAAAGCGATAAGTCCAAATGGAGCTAATCGTTTTAAAAATGCCCAAGAAATGTTGGATGCCCTATTGGCAATTGGTGAAGAAGGCATTTTAGAAAGTAAAACAGCAAAAGCGGAACCTGCCGTTGAGATTGAAAAACAGGATGATTTTGTAAAATACATCAACTCTCTTTACAGTCAGTCGAAACATGGAAACTCAGGAACTAGAGCCAATTTTGATACCAATGTTTATGATGAATTAACCTACACACCGACCAAACTGGATAACCACCTGATTCCGGCAATATTGGATGGTCAATTCAAGCTTTTAATCATTACCGGAAATGCCGGAGATGGTAAAACTGCTTTTATCAGAAAGATTGAAGAAGATAAAAACATCAGTCAATTGGAGCGTTTTGGTCATAAAAACGGAGCTCGATTCAAAATCAATGGCGTATCGTTTGAAAGCAATTATGATGGTTCGCAAGATGAAGACGAAAGAGCCAACAATGAAGTACTGGAGAGCTTCTTCCAACCTTTTGAAGATATTTCAAATTACAACCAAGCCAAAGAAGGTAGAATTATCGCCATCAACGAAGGTAGATTAGTTGAGTTCTTAAAAACCACACAGAAGCATAATGCACTTCACGATCATATTGAGAATTACTTCTATAACGAAGGGCATCATGAATTGCCGGAAGGCTTAATGATTATTAACCTGAATTTACGTTCAGTGGCAGCTCAAACGGATAGCGAACCAAGTTTATTCAGACAGCAAGTAAAAGCCCTTACTCAAAAGAAATTATGGAGTAAATGTGAAGGCTGCTCTTTGGCGAATCAATGCTTTATCAAATACAATGTTGATTCTTTCAATGATACGGCTACCGGTGAAGAAGTAATAACAAGAATGGAATGGCTGCTAAGAACAGCTAGTCTAAAAAGAGAATTACACATCACTATGAGGGACTTACGTTCTTTCATAGCCTACACGCTTACACGTGATTATGATTGTAAGGACATTGAAAGCTTGTACCAACAAAATCAATCCTCTCCGGAGCATTACTGGCAACATTATTACTTCAATATCACCAACCCTTCGGTTGACGATTCAGGTAATCAGGATAGATTAATCAAACTGCTCAGAGAAACCGATATTGGTGAAGTTTCCATTCCTGATTTGGATAGAGATCTGTTCTTCGGAAAACATCAATCGAAACATTACCTCGAATTTGCTGAAAGAGAAATCAATCTGTTGGATGTATTTAATTCAACTGAAAGAATTAAACCAACCTATGAACAAGATGATAACGAAATAGCAAGAATAAAGACCATTCAAAAGAACTTTGTTCGTCATCAATACTTCGAAGGAAAAGCGGAATTATTGAGCATTCAAAATGGCTATGTAAAAGACAATGGTGAAGAGGAAACCTTAAAGCTTCCTTCATACCTGTTGAGATTGCCATACCACTCTGTATTCAAGTTTGTGAAGGTATTGGAAGAAGGTGATACAGACAACCATACAAAAGCAAGTATTTCAAGAGCTATTTCATTAAACGAAGGCTGCGATAATCCGGGAATAGACCAAAATTATTTGGTGCTTTCTTCTACGGAAATTAGAGATCCGTTTAGTAAGTCGTTCCGCTTATTTGACCTGAACGATTTCGAGCTGTTTGTAAACAGAACAGATCATTTGGTGAAGTACCTGGAGTATGAACCGGATAGTTTAACCTTTAGACATAAAGGAAAAAATACGAAACACATCAAGCTTACCATTTCCTTAGACCTATATGAAATGTTGTATTTCATTCAGCAAGGCTTTAGCCCATCATTGAATGACCTACGAGGAAAATTTGTGGAGTTAATCATCTTCAAAAACTTGTTGGAGAATCTGAACTACAAAGAAGTGGTAGTTACTAAGGATAATATGGAGTTTTTTAGAATCAGTAAAGACGAACAGAGCCGTCTTGAAATTCAACCAATGGAGATATAACTATGGCGATAAAATTAAATAAAGAAGAGAGCTTGTTCAGAAATGAACTGATTTTTACCGCAGATGCAAAAGCGGTAAACATAGATAATACCTTGGTGAATTTATTCATGCTTTTGAAGCACAATGGTATTCGTCCTAAGCAAAGAGCTCGTTCAGGTGGAAGTACTTTTATTGAATTAGACACCCTAAAAAAGGTTTTTTCAAAACTCGAAGAAGAAGGCTCTATTAAAGGCTTTAAAGATAATCCTGATGCTGCCGAATTGTGGATGCGTAGCAACCTAGTAAACATGGTGTTTAGAGGGAACGTGGATAAGGAAAAAATATCTTCCCTACGTCCGATACACCTAGAAAGCTATCGTGTAAGAAATGCTGCTAACACAAGGGATTATAATACGGCAGACCAAGTGTATCTTATGTTGGGAGCTAATCCAACTGTTAAAGAAGACTTGAAAAACTTCTTGATGGAAGGTTGGGATCAGACTACCAATAAAATTAATGTAGGAAACGGCTTAGATGTAGATAGTTTAGGCTTATTACATATCATTAAAAATGTAAAACCCGGATTTTTAGAGAGTAATTCTACGCTAAATCAGATCAACCCTATCCTACAAAAACAGGCAGAACTTTTTTGTGATGATGTAAGAAGGTTATTGGTTTATAAGAGACTGATTCCAAGAAATGTATTGATTGATTACTTAAAAACAATCACCTCATTCCACTTATCGCTATACATCCAAAAGTTGGTTCATTTCTTACCCAAAATGGTAGAATCAGGTAATACTGATATTGCAGATGATTGGAACATTGTATTAGATGCAACTGATAATTACGAAAGTAAGGTTGCTCGTTTAGCTGCCGATGATGCAGAAAGTTTAACCAACAAGATTTACGACTATGTAAAATCTACTTTTCAAGTAAATGCTGCACTAAGAAGGTTAAAACTGGATAAGACCAACTCAGAAAACCTGACTAAAGCATTGAAGATTTTACAAGAAAAACCTACGGATTTTGAAATCTACTTTGAAACCCAATGGGATAACCTATATAACTCATTGGAAGAAGAAGATAAGCTTCTAATTGAGGACATGGTGAAATATGAGGACACCTATTTTGACCGTTACATCGAGCTTATTTTAAAGGCAAGAGGCACTTACCAATACAGGTATCACATTCAGCTAATTGATAACCTTTCTCAAAAGAATAATGAAAGAGGTTTCATGGCACAAGGAAGAAGCAGAAAGCATCCGAGAAGATTTGTTCTGGGGACAAGATTGCTTGAAACCCTTGTTCAGATTTTAGGATTAGAATCTAAGGACAATCAATTCCAAACTAGAAGTTTATCTATTGAAGAATTGGTGTCAAATATTAGAGATAGATACGGATTGGTTATTAACGGACTAAATGAAGAACGTTTTGCAGATGCAGATTTACAAACGCATTTAGCTTTTAAAGAAAACATGGAGGCGTTTAAAATGAAGCTCCGTCAGATTGGTTTTTATAACGACCTGAGTGATGCTTATATCCTTCAAAGAATTAGACCACGCTACGAATTAAACGCTCAGTAAAATGGAAATGGTAAAGACAATAAATACATATTACAAGAGAATAATTGACCTGATCCTTGAATTACACAGGGCAGATTTAGGCAATGCCATTCCTGGGCATTGTATGAAAATTACAGGTCTAGGATTAAATGAATTAGAGTTTTTGTGGGATATTATCCACGATAAATATCCTGCTATTGACACCTTCATTGTATCAGAAGAAAGCAATGGTAGTCATAAATTCATTTCGGCTACCAAGCTTGTAGAATATAGAAATAAGCAAGAAGCTCCATTGTTGGTTTTAATCCCTTCAAATAGCCGAACAGCAGCCGAGGATTCATACGGAAATGCAACTTTTAAGGAAATCTCTCTTGAAGGAATTGAGCATAAATTGAAGGAAGAACTCATTGCTAAAATTCCAGAAGATTACGCTCACCTTATCAAGAGCGAAATACTTCAATATCTGAATTCAACGGCAATAAGTACTGTAAGCATCATTAAGTATTTACTGGCTCTTGAAGAAGGAGGATACTCAAATAAAGCAGTTGGAAACAATATTTATTTGCTCAATTTACTTCCGGACGAGAAGCTAATTGTAGAGCCCGAAAAGGTTCGTTCAAGATTGAACTTCAACCTTGAAAGCACTGAACTTTTAAGTTCATTTAGCAAACCGCTTTATGATAGAATTGCAGAATTACCATTAGAGCCCAATACTTTACAAAAAGAAATTGTAAGCTTCATCAAACAGGAAAATGAAGCTCGAAATGCGGATGAAATTTGCCGATTAGTATTTGAAAATTATCAGCATTTAAACTTTGCTAATTGGAAAATTCCTGATCTTGATTTTTCACATATTAAGCTCTTTACCGAGGAAATTAAGTCTAGCAATTTTAAGATTGAAGAAGGCAGAAAGGTTTTACACGTAGAGGAAAACAAAACAGCTAAGGTTCGTATTCGATTTAGCACCAATCCAAATCCAAAGGATATAGCCGACCTGAAATACTTCAAGGTGATTTTAATGGCAGTTGATGGTGGCACTGGAGAAGAAGTGTCTGTATTAAGGAAATTGAAAAATACCGCTTCCAATAGACCATACAGAGAAGCAACAGTAGATCTTAATTCAAATATGATTGAAGAAGGCTCATACTTTTTTAAAGTACTAGCCGAAGATGAGCATGGGAACATTTTAAATGCTAATGATGATTTCAAGGATATAAAGATTCAGAAAGCATGGGAAGAGGCATTAAATGCTGATGAAAACGCATCAAAAAGTGCGTTTCCCTATAAGCTCACCTGTGATTCCGAAGACTTTGATTATGTTGTTGAAGAAGCAGTAGAAAGAGACGAAAATCAAAGAAAAGACAAGCTTAACAACGTTCTTCAGGCTTACTTCAAATACAGAATTGAAAAGATAAAATCAGAGGACGAAGCCGATATTCCGGAACCATCTGAAAATTCAAATAATTGGTTAAACGACATAACCAAGCATACATCTACCTTCCATATTAACTATTCTGAAAGGCACAATTATCAGATTAACCTTTCCTCAAAATTGAGAGGAATAGAAAATAAGTTTTTAGAACATAGCGATTCATTTGGTTATGTGAAAGGTTCTTTAAAAAGTAATTCAGCAGCAGTAGGTTTTGAATCGTTAAAATTTGTAGAAAGTGATTTAACGAGCATCATTCCTAACCCTGTTTTGAAATTGCGTAAAGAGATTTTCAAAGCAATTCAAGATTCTAACGAAAATGGCGATGGTGTTCTTGAAACAGCAGATTTATTCAATCATTATCAAATCATTAAAGATTACGTTCAGAAACTTACCGAGTGGACTACTTCTTTAAAAAATCAAGTCTCAAGCGATGAATTAAGTGCCGAAGAGAAAAGTAAAATTCAGCACTTCCTTACAGAACTTCAAATACTGGATGTAGCTAGAATTAGAACCAAGCTTCCGGATGGACAACCCACAGAGGCTTTGTTACTATCTCCTCTGCATCCATTAAGATTAGCATGGATAATTGAATTGATGGAGTTGTTCAATGATTGGGAACAAAAAACAAAAGATTACCCAGGGCATAAAGATTCATGGACAAAGAATTTAGAATTCTTCTTTGAAGGTCAATTATCTCCTGAAAATAACCCATTGGTGTTGGTAGAGCCAAACTCATTCAAAAGCTACCATTACTCAGGAGAACTAGCTTACGGATGGGGATTGTATCTGAATGTTTTAGCAGACGAATCAAAAAACGGAATGACATCAGTTTCAAGACAAATGAAACATTACTTCCGTCAGCTTTTCAATGTTACAAAAGACAATTATGTTGAAACGGATATTAGCCAAAAGTTAGTTGTTAGGCACATCAAAAATTACTTAGCTCAACATCCATATACAGACAAACTGATTATTAACCTTATCAATTCAGGAGATGCTTCGGTTTTTGCAGATGCTTTCGTTGAATTGGAAAGAGATAAAGCGTTTAAGGCTGTAAAATACGAGGTAAGAATATTTAAAGGTGATGACCGTATCATTGAGCATGGAGAGGCGTTAAGAAACCTCATTAACCCTGAATTTAATGTATCAGAAGAAGCAGAAGCATTTTCTCAGCCATCTAAGAATAGGTTGTTTCCAAAGCTTCGATTCTCCATTAATAGCATTTCAGATTACTTAAAAGTGCCTTCAAAATTTACGGCTCATTTGAGTTTCTTGGTTAGTCCTTTCCCAATTACAGTTGAGTTAGTAAAACCATATAAAAACGATAGAAACTTCTATCTAAATGGCTTATTAACTGAATCTACCGTTACAGTAGATGAAAATGGTAGTCAGATCAAATGGAACAGGTTTATTAGAGGAAATGAGCTGCCAATTGGTTATCAAGGAAGTGGTAAATTAGGAATTGACCTATTTGACAATATTCAATCTTTTATTGCTGGAGCATTAGCTTCTAAACATACAGAATCTATTCCTTCTACTCAATTACGTTTAAATGATAGAGATAAGGTTCTTTTAACCCATTTACACGATTATTCTGACTGGGTTATTACGTTTGATAAAAACCTTGGTCCACAAATATTCGATCAGCCTTCAAAAGATGGCAAAATACCATTCTTGTTGGATTATGTTCCCGGAGAAGAGTTGTCTGGAATTTCATCTTACTTAACAACAAGACCAACATCAGAAATTTTAGGTTTACTCGGACCACACTTTGAAGAGTTTAACCTAGATATTCATAAAGCAGAAGACGAGAAGAAAATCAAAATACTTCTTGAAGACCTAAGAGCAGTAAGTAGTTCCTTGGTTCTACAATTGAACTCTTCTAAAAACAAAGCTTTTGAAGTGATTGGATCTGCTTTCACAAAAAGAGTTTTGGAAAAGAAAGGCTTGTTGGAAGAGGCTTTCTTAATTCCGATTGATTTGCATCAAAATCTATTTGACAACCTTCCTTCGGAAAGTAAGAGCAGGGCTGATAATTTATTGGTATCCATTAATCCTGATAAAAGAGAAATAGCCATTTCTGTTATTGAAATCAAATGCAGAAAATCTCTCGGTGAAACGGAAAGTGAAGAGCTTAAAGTTAAAATGAGAGAGCAAATCGAAAACACCATTGAAGCATTACGAATGCACTTTGATCCTGAGTATCATTTGTCAATGGATAGGCTTGACCGTGAGATTAAGAATAAAGAGTTAAAATCCCTGTTGAGTTTTTATATTGAAAGGGCTCACCGTTATGAGTATTTGAGTGAAAACGCATACGAAAGTTATCTTGCGTTTTTACAATATCTTGATGCTGGGTTTAAACTTAAATTCAATCAATTAGGATTGATATTTAACTTTACTGCCCCAAAAAAGCATCACAAGGAAGTTCTAGATCATGATTTAACTTTCTTCACTTTTGGAGGAAGGTTAATTGAAGAAATTCTTGATCCTGATTCTGACCTAAATACAAGAAGACTTGAAGATAATGAGCTAGATGCAGAATTAAGTTCTGTAATTGGTACAAACACAACTTTGAAGCCTTTCATTCAAAAGTTCAAATCAAAGGAACCTGAACCGGCTCAAGAAGAAATACAGGAGGTAATTGATGTTCCTGTTATTGAAAACACAGTTACGCCAGTTGAATCTGAAATAAAAGAAATAGAACCCGAAGTAGAACCTGAAACAGAAATTGAAGAGAATCCTGTATCAGAACAAGTATCGGTTAATTCTGATCACGAAAGCCCGGAATACGATATTCTAATTGGAAAAAGCTCTCCTAGTAGTCAATACGGAATATTAGGTGAAAGCCTTCATGGTAAAAAGATTGCAATAGACCTTAGTGAAACCAATACAATTAGCTTGTTTGGTGTACAAGGTGGCGGTAAAAGTTATACCATAGGGACAATATCAGAAATGGTATTGAAGCAATTCAGCAAGGTGAATGAATTACCTGCCCCACTTGCAGGTGTTATATTTCATTATAGCGAAAGCATGGATTATGAGCCGGAGTTTACTTCCATGATTTATCCAAACGATAAGGAAGCTGAACTTAACAAGCTAAAAGAGAGATATGGTGCAGAACCGGACAATATTGAGGATGTCATAATACTTACCCCAAAGGATAAGATTGAAGAGCGACAAGCTGAATATCCGTCAATAGAAGTATTACCAATAGCATTTAATTCAAAAGAGCTAAACGTACAAGATTGGTTATTCATTCTCGGTGCTGTCGGCAATGATTCTGCATATATCAAGCAGCTCAAAGCAATAATGAAAGAACACAGAAGGAATATCACGATTGATGGTATTACAGATAGTGTTGAAGCATCTGAATTACTTTCTAATTCACAAAAAGCACTTGCACGTCAAAAACTAAGCTTTGCTAGAGAATACATTGATGACAGTTTCATGCTGCGTGATTCATTAAAGCCGGGTAGGTTGATAATTGTTGACTTGCGTGATGAGTTCATCGTTAAAGATGAAGCATTAGGGCTTTTTGTAATAATGCTAAATATTTTCTCTGCTGTAAAAAATGTGAATGGAGCTCATTTTAACAAATTTATTGTGTTTGACGAGGCTCATAAATACATGGACAATAAAGACCTTACAGGGAATATTGTCACTGCCATTCGTGAAATGAGACACAAAGGAGTAAGTATCATGATAGCCAGTCAGGATCCACCAAGCTTACCAAATGAAATCATAGAATTAAGTTCGGTTGTTCTCCTTCATAAGTTTAACAGTCCTCAATGGTTAAAGCATATCCAAAAATCTATCACCCAATTATCAACGTTGGGTGCAGCAGATATGAGTGCCTTAGTTCCCGGAGAAGGTTTTTTATGGGCTACAAAAGCAACGGAAAAAAGTATAACAACCAAGCCAGTTAAGGTTTCTACTCGACCAAGAGTAACCAAACATGGTGGAGGAACAATTCAAGCAACTGGAGGTAAATGAAGTCAATAGTTTTTTCACATAAAGGTAAACGAGAAGTCAATCAGGATTTTGTTTTGGTTCAGAACATAAATCCTGAAACTTATCTGCATCTTATTGCTGATGGTATGGGTGGCTATGAGCATGGTGAAATTGCAGCAAAATTGGTTGCTGAAAGTGTATTGACGTTTTTATCAACCGTTGAAACCATTAATGAAGCACAAATCCAAAAAGCAATTAACAAGGCTAACCTTGCTATAAGACAGCTCCGAGAAAAGAACAATAGTAAAATTGGAGCCACTGTCGGTGGTGTCATATTACAAGCTAATCAAGCCACTTGTTTTTGGGTTGGGGACGTGAAAATCTTTCACTACAAAAACAACCGATTGGTCAAAGAATCTACTTCACACACCTTGATGAATGAGGTAATAAGTAATGGATCAATCAAAGATCCAAAGCAAATTAGCAAGTACAAGCATGTTGTAACTCGATCCGTTCAGGGAGATGTTGAACATTCTCAAATTGAATCATTCACACAGAAAAATTTAGATAGTTCTGACCTTTTCTTGGTTTGTTCTGATGGAGTTCATGACCTGTATGATGGTATTCATTTACAGCAAATATTAAACACATCCGATTCAAACGAAGAAGCATTTAATAGAATTGAAAAACGCTTGTTGGATGAGGCTAAAGATAATTTTTCGTTGATCACCCTCCAAATTTGATAAATATGTTAGAAGTCCGAAGAGGTATAGCAGCAAAAAGTTACGAAAACTCGTTTTTTAGGGAGTTTGCAAAGAACCTTTCTCAAATGTTTGAGAAATATAATATGGACGGCTTACTGGTAGGTAATTCTGAATGCACAGTTGAAAACCGGTTGCAAATTGACGCTCTTTTAATAACACAAAATGTTGTCTGTATTATAGATTTCAAAAATTTTGGTGGAGAAATCACTTTGCCTAGAACATCCGATTTTCTTTATGGAAGATGGACTGACAGTAACGGAGAAATGGTAAAAGGAGGAAGTTCTATCAACCCTTATTGCCAACTTAAAACACAACGCAAAAGATTTTATGATGTATTTAAGTCAAGTATAGAATCAAAACTGCCAAAAGACAACTACTTCGATCCTGGGCACACAGTTAGAATTGTCTGCTTTCAGAAAGAAATCCATCTAAACGGTGGAATTCCTCCTGAAGATGAAGTGAATTTCAAAATCATTCATCATGGAAACTACTTAGAAAAGATCAAGGACATCATTGATGTTAATGATAAGGAGGTTAACTTAAAAAGAGATTCATTTCAAAGTTTCTTGGATGTTTTTGAAGCAGACACATTTGATTTAGAAGAATCTTATGGTAAAACATTTGAATACATCAACGAATCATCTGAACTCAACTTTGAGGGGCTAAGAATTGATCAGAAATCTGCACTTAGCGAGTTTCGTTCTTTTTTGAAGGAAGATGAAGAGAGAGTTTTTGTTCTCCAGGGTACATCTAATAGTGGCAAGACACATTTGATTCCATTTTTAAAAGATTTATCATTTGAAAACGGAATATCTCAAGTTGAAATTCTAGCTCCATCAAGTAGAATCGCCAATAATCTTGTTAGTAAAATTGATGATATAGGCAGCTTATATTCTTACATATATGGTGGCAATCAAATTTCAGAACATGAAGAAGGTGAAGATGATAAAGAACAAGATGACAACGTTCAGAACAGAATTGATATAGTTCCCTTGAAGAAATCTGATAATGAAGAAAATGCACTGTTTATTATTGATGAATCTCAATTAATTTCAGATAGCTACCACCAATCCATGGATTTAAGGTTTGGTTCAGGCTATTTGCTAAAAGACTTCATAAAGTTCCTGAACGTAAGTGAATCAAAAAGAAAGGTCGTTTTTATAGGGGATTGCTATCAAATTTCATTGGGTAAACCAAATGAAAATCCATTATCAACCACATACCTAAATGAAAAATACGATTTACCAGTAAGAGCTTTTCAATTAGATGATAATCCTGATAGAAATATAATCTTGGACAATGCACTTTCTTGCGTGTCAGGTTTACGTCAAAACCTGTTTAATAGATTGGCATTCAGCTTTTCCAAGAGTTTTTATTACACCGAAAAGGAAGAGGTTAAGTCAATAATAAAGCAATACTTTGATAATTCGCTTGATGTCAAATTTTTGACCTACACAAATGAAGAGTCTCAAAAAGTAAATTTATGGATTAAAAAAGTTATCCTTCAAGACAGTGAGGACTTATCTATTGGTGACTTACTTCTTTTAAACAACAATATCAGTGTTGAAGAGGTTGATAACCCCTTCTCGAAGCCTCAAAAGGTATATAATGGTCAATTTTTTATTTGCGAATCAAGTGGAGATACTTCGATAGAAAAAGTTGAATTGAAGAATAGTAAAACTGTGGAGCTCAAATTAAGAGCGTTAACAGTAAAACTTTTAGGAAAAGGGGCTACTGTTCAACTTTTAGCACTTGAAAATTATCGAAATAATCCCAAAGGAGAACTCTCAGAAGATGAAACCATTGCTATCAAAATTTTACTAAACAGAGAATTAAAAATTCTACAAGAGAAAAATCCTTTTGAGAAATCTTCTCTATTCCAAAACTTAATTAACTCTGAAGAATACAAGTCCAAAGAGTTAGAAATCTCAGCTTTGAAAAAGCTTTTTGATTCAGGAGAAAAAGTTAAAACAAGGTTGGAAGCCGAAGAAAGACAACTAAGGGTTCTGACCAATAGAATAAAAAGAAAATACAGGGTTGAATTGGAAAGGGAATTGATGAAAAACCCTTCATCCAAATACTACAAAATAAAGAACCTTGCATTGTTAAGGTTTGGATGGGCGATGAATGTTCATAAAGCTATGTCCTACAAATGGGATAACGTGATATTCAATGTTGACTGGAATGGTGGTATAGCTAATGCTTCTTATTTTAAATGGCTATATACAGGGGTTACAAGAGCAAAAGAGAAAATTCATTTATTGAATTATGCAGGTATATCTCCTACTCTAAAGACTGAATTTAAAGATATAGCGACTGATTCTGCTGCAAAAAAGGATTACTACGTTATTATTGATAAGGATAAGCAACTTACAGATTCCGACAATGAAATTCTGAATCGAATACACATGAATGACTCTGATAATAAAGAATTAGTTGTAGGGCTTTATAAAACAGTTGAAAACAAGCTTTATTCAAGTAATCTAACTATTAAAGCCATAGAGCATCCAAATTATCAGCAAGTATATACACTTACCGATGGTACTAATGATGTTAAAATCAGATTTTATTACGATGGAAAGCTTCGAGTAAAAGCACCTACCATACAAAGCGGAAATAACCAAGATTTCAACAAGTCAGTACTGGATATTCTAGTAAAAAATCGAAAACTAAATGACTACTCAATAATTAAAGATTCTTGGAGAAGAGAGTTTTATGAATTTTTGGAGAGACATTTGGGTACAAAAGGACTTTTTATTCAAAGCATAATTCAAAACCCTTATAAGGACTTTGTGAGTGTCTCTTCAGAAAATGAGGAAAGTATAGATTTTGATGTAAACTACAATGGTGATGGCTTTTTCACCTCAATCCTTGCGAAGCAATACTCAGATGAAAATTTATGGATTCAGTTGATGGAAATTGTAAAAAAATCTAATCATGGAGAATAGTGATGTTTTTGATATTAGAAAGGAAGCCAAGGATTTAAGAGGTCAAGCTAAAATCAATAAGTTGCTTGAAGGAGCCGGAATTGCTAACAATATTTTCCGAAACGGTGAAGGTGATGAATGGACTAAGAAAGCTTTGGCATGGGTGCTGATTGATCTAGTAAAAGAGTTCATTTCTTTGGGAAATATTAGTAATGCAGAACAATATTATAATCAGCTACTTCAAATTGATTTTTACGAATCAGACGATATAATTTCAAATCAAATACAGTTTCTAAAACCTAAAATTGATATACAGTACAAAGAAATAAAGCAAGCAGAAGATTTAAGTAAAGCAAATAAACATTCAGAGGCATTCAGCCTGATGAAACAACTGATAGCATCAGGTAAATTAAAACCCATACATCATGAATCTTACGGATGGATAATTTACCGTTATATAAAATCTGAAATTAATACGCTTGATTCTGTCAGTATTCGAACGTATTTGAGGGACTATATGAATCTTAATAATGATAGACCATCAATGCTCCATTCAATGATTTTAAACTTTGGGCTTAACTATTCTAAAGAGCACTCAGATTTTAATTTACTGAACTTCTTTAACCTATGGGGACCAGAAAACCTGAGATATGAGGACAAGACAAACTCTGAACATGAAGGCAATAATATACCCTCACTTGTATCTAGGATTTGTAGAGAATTAATTGATAAAGACTATTCATTTGATGTTGCTGAATTTATTGATAAGATAAAACTTGAAAGATCAGACTGGGGTTTCTCCTCTTACGAGACGATCGACTTATTAAGAGAACCGTTTTTTTGGAAGACCTACAATTATCAAAAAGATAAACAATGGGATGAACTATGGAAATCTTTTGATTTTTATGTTCAGAATTATTCCATAGCTCCAGGTTCAGAATGGCATTCAAAAATTTTAAGTCTTGCAGAAAGAAATATGACAGAAGCAAATGCTTGGAGATTTTTTAATTTTTTCAAGGGGTGGAATCCTAACCTCCTTACTTCGCATGACTGGAAAGATGTTGAAAAGGATGATAAAACCTATAAGTCCATAGGTGTAAAAGCATTAAAAAAGGCTTTTGAGCATTTAAAAACAAATCAAGAATCTGATTTAAACTGGTTGATTCAGGCGTATGAAGAAGGTATAAATAATTGTCCACAAAATGAATGGCTAAAAAGAGAATTAGCGATCCTATATCAAAAGAACGGAGATATTGATAAATCAATCACTATATATAAAGAACTAGCTCTTGAATTATATGATAAACCATATTATTGGAACGAATTTTCAAGCTTAGTAAAGAATAATGAAGATCTGCATTTGTCAATGCTCTGTAAGGCAGCTTTGATTGAACAAAATGATGATTTCCTTGGGGATGTGCGTTTAGCGTTAGCTGTTGTTTTCGAAAGGAAAAATTTGATTCAGGAGGCAGGAATCGAGCTAAATCTATATAAAGAAAATAGAAAAAAAAATCAGTGGAAAATCGGTGCTGATTTTGATGAGCTGACATCAAAAATAAACCTTGTAGGAGGTAGTAATACTGAAAAGTATAAAGAATTCAAAGGAATGGCTGAAGAGTTCGCTTTCAATGACCTTCCTTGGATTTCACTTGTATATATTGATAGCTTCAAAGATAAAAAAGGAAGAACAAGATGGGTGTTCTCAGACGGAAAGGAAATAGAAATATCTCCCTTGAAGAAGTTTTTCAATCTCAAAAACCTCAATTTAGGTGAGGTGCTCAATTTTAAGCTAAAGGAAACGACTAAGGAGATTGAGGACTCTAAAAGCTACTGGCTACCGTCAAAAAAGATTAAGGAGTATAATCCACTTATATACAGAATCACGGAATTAGAAAAATGGTCAACATTTGAAAATGAATATGCGATTATTGATTATATCAATCAGGATAAGAATGTAATCCATGCAATAACTTTCTCAAATCAAGAAATCTTCTTTAAATCGAACCCCAAGGACTTCAAGAAAAACGATCTTATATCTGGCAAAAGAATTCAGAAAAAAGATGGTGATGCATTCCGAACCGAGTTAGTGAATATCCAAAAGGAACCAAACAATAAGGTAATATTTGAAATTGAGCCAAAGATAGCCGTTGTGGATGGTGTTAATCATTCCAAATCGTTATTCCATTTTGTAGTCAATTCCAAAATTGATGGAATTGTAAGGTTCAATGAAACGGAATTACGACCCAATGAAGGTGATTTTATAGAAGTGCGACTTTTGTCGAAAAAGGATAAGAAGAAAGGAATAGTTCGCTTTAAGGTTATTACCATAGATAAAACGGAAAAAACAAATGATAGCTTACTAAAAGCTACTACTGGAGAAATTGAGCTAAAATACAAATCGAATTACGGAACAAGAGAATATTATGAGCTAGATGAGGAAGAAAAAAACAGTTTAAGTGCAGATTTTGCCTTCATGGGGGATTTTTATATTCCTCAATTCTTGCTTGAAAAACACAACATAAAGCATAATTGCTTTGGCAAGATAAAAGCTATTAATGATGGTAGTAAATGGAAAGTAATTGACTTAGAAATTCTTGATCGATAAATTTTAAAGAGAAGTAAAACTCATCTGCTTACCAATTTTCATCCAATTGGTAAACCATGCCGTAGCGAACCAAGAGCCGTCTCCGGAGCCATCGGGAGTTTCAAAGTTGATGCGTTTGTCTAGGAATATTACTTCCAGTCCACAATGTTTAAAATATTGTTGGCGTTTGGCGGTTTCAAAAGTGGTGAGAGGCAAAAGAAAGGCAAAAGGTTTACCTAAACAGTAAGCTCGTTCTAAAAATTCTTGCTTGAGGGCATAAGGTGGATTGGTAATGATGCAGTCATATTCTTTGGGTTCGTAGTTCAGAAAGTCTTTTCCAGTAAGTATGTCGGTACTAATCACCTTAAAACCTTCCTTTTTGAGGTAGGTAGATAGGTTTCCTTTACCACTAGCACATTCCCAAATTGTCCAATCCTTTTTCAGGAAAGGTAATAAGGGCATTAATGCTTCCGGTGGTGTTTGAAAATCGTCCGGACTTCCTTTTTTGAGTGGTGGTTTCATTTACTTGGATGCAAAAGGAGAATTTGGTCCGGTTTCGTGGTGGCGTAGGTACTCGGTAATGAGTTTGACAGTAGCTGCCGAACGGTTTTTGTACAAGGGTTTATCTTGATGATCTCTTTCTTGAAGCATCATTCGGATTTTGCGTTGGTCTTCGGTATCAATAAACTTCTTGCAGGCACGGATAAAAGCATCACGGCTGCATCCACGAATTTTGAGCCTTCGCATATCTACATACACAAAAAAGCTTCTGCGTTTTTTGTATTCATCTTTGCTGATGCTGCCATCGGCAAAGGCATTGTTGGCAAGGTTGTATTGTTCATCTACAATGTAGGTGGCAATTCGTATTAGAAAGTAGTTGGGAATTCGGCTTTCATAGCGAGACACATCATCTACCTGATGATGCAAACGGAGCCATGTGCAGTTTTGCCATTCGGTCGTGGTGATTTTAGCAATAGACTGGTGACTAATCATAATATCCAGTCCGTTATGGCGGTTGGTAGTGAGTAAGCCTACAACAGTTTGACCTTTTGCACCCACCATGTATTTATCTAAATCTTCCAGTACCAATAAACCATTTTTAAACTGGTTCACCATGCGTTGTACCACTTCACGTTTTTCCTCAATACTCATGTTTTGTCCGTTTTTGGCTATTGGTCGGATCCTGCGAGCTTGCACCTTAGTTAAGGCTTTGATATGAAAAGGACTTACCGTTGGAAACATTGGATAATCATCATCATTCACATCAAAAGCTAATACCTTTCTGCCTTTTCGTCCGGTAGAGGCATCGTCTTTCATATAGTGACGTATCTCGGTTACATTGCGATAGGTTTTACCCACACCGGTTTCACCACAAATAAGTACCAACATGGGTTGGCGTTCCAAGTCTTCTTTGGAATAGGTAATAGGCTTTCTGCCTCTGGTCGATTTCTTTTGTTCTATGTCTTGATTAGTCGTTTCCTTCTTCATCCTGTGCTACTTCTAATACAGTTTTTTCTATTTCTCCATCCTCGGATTCTTCTTCTTGTTCCATGGTAGATTCATAAGCCGGTTCGGGCATGGCATTGGCTTTTTCTTCCCGAATAATTTCCAATATGCGATCAAGCAGGATTTCATTTTCGGCTCGTATTTCCATCACCACTTGGGCTTTCTTCATCAAGATTGAGAGTACCGCACCCAATAATTGCTGTTCGGGAGTGAGCTTTTTGGCTTTCTTTTTCAGAATGGCTATCAGTAGTGGACGAAGCAGGATTTTATCCTCTTCATCAAGCTTGATGCGTTTTACATTTTTAGCATTCTGCTCATCAATAACCTGAACAATCTCTTCAAAGTCGTAGAAGTCTTTGTGTTTTTTGATTTTCACAAAAAAGCCACTTCCCACGGCAAGCACATTGTCGGTCATGCCCAGTAAGGTATCCGCAGCTTGCTTGGCATGTCCGGAAGGGAGTTCAAAATCTTCTCCGTCTAATTCATCCAAACCGTCTTCACCTTCTTCATAGGAACCAATTTCCTGTTCGGGAGCATCGTAGATGTTTTGGTCAAAGTCATCGTTTATGGATGGTTCTTTTTCCGTTTCTTCTTCATCTGATTCTTCCTGCTCTTCATTTTGCTCCATCGGTTCTGTTTCTTGTTTAGGAGTAACTACCTTTTTGCCATGACCGATTTCATCTTCCACAACCGGTTGGTTTAGCGGACTGTTATTCTCGTCCGGAATCTCTTCAAAAGCCACGTTTTCGGCTCCTGAATTCAATACTTGTTCTACTTCTGAATGTATATCCTTCATGGCTGTTTACAGTTTTGATATAAATTGAATGCTTCGCTCTTCCAGTTGGTCGTACAACTGAATAAAGGGCTTGTAATAGTGTGGAATTGTCAAGCGTTCATCTACTTTTTGCTTGTAGTAAATGATGTTGCGTTTTCCGGTTCCAAATACCTGGGCAACTTTGGAGTAGCTGTATGAAGTGTATTTGTGATACAAATGATAACATGCCATGCGAGCTTCCCGGTACTCGGTAGTAGTGTTGGTATAAAAATCTTCTTCCTTCAAATCAAACAAGGCAATTGCCTCATTAGTAAGGAAGGTAAGCAGCAAAGGAGCATTGTTTTTCACCGGTTCAAACTGAGCTTTCTCTACAAAGCTGCGAAGCAATACCACCGTTTTTTGCAAACCGATTTTACCTACCACCATGTCAATATGGTACTGCAAATCTTCATAATCCGAACGCATGATTTTCCCATGGATAGTGCTTGTTTCTTCCATAGGCTAGCGTTTAATGGTGTAGGTATAAGAGAACATGGCTTTGTAAAGCGTGTATTTGCCCACTTTAACTTTTGAAGCTTCCAAAGGCGTTTTGAATCCCATTTTCTGCAAATCGGTTCGGGCAATTTCTCTTTTCCCTTTAGCGTACAACTGATCCAAAATGGCTTCATCAGAATTTGCCTTACCATTTGTTTTGGGAGCTTTGTACTCAACAGCAAAAACCTCATAGGCATCTAAATCAGATGATTCTTCAATAACTCCTTCGGTTTCTTCATCTGTATTTAATCCGAATACTTCCTGATTTTTATTAAACAGGGCTTTGGCTTCTTTTTTAGAGACGATCTTCCAAGTGAATCCATCACTAAAACTGTACAAGCTGCCCGGTTGCAAATCGTCTTGTTCCTCATTGTTTTCCAATTGATCTTCAAACTCTTCGTAAAGGTCTTCTTCCAATTCCAAAGAGAGGTGATCGAGCTTTTTAGCCAAACGGTCATGGTCATCGTCCATGGCATGTTCCAAATCTTCTTGAAGCTCTTCAAATCCTTTGATTCGTTTTTGCAATTGCTTAGGGAGCTGTTCTGTTTTTAGTTTGTTTTCGGCAAGGAAAACCTGATGCGGATATTTTTTCATGTTCAATATTTTATGCGGTTTGTTCTGCTTTTTCCTTTAACTCACTGAATTTCTCATGTAATTCCTCTTCAATAGGCTTGATTTTATTCATGCCCCAAATGCGTTTGAGATCGCCTAAGAATTTCTGCACGGCTTTTTCGGTTTGCTCTACCTTATTGGGATCCTCTTTGATTGCCTTGGGCATCATGTTGGCAATCTTTTTCATATTGTCCTTTAGCTTGGTAGTAAGCTTTCGTTTCACCGGCTTTTTGATTTCACCCGAAGCTATTTTTTGCTTTCGCTCATCACGCAGTTTTCTTCGGCATTCAGCGAGGTAGTCCATGGTTTTTTCCGATTTCTCCACAATCTTTTTGGATTGAGCTTTTTTGAGCTGCTTCTTTTGTTGCTGTTCTGCCTTGTCAGTTAACTCATCTTTGATGGTAGCAATATCTTCTTTGAGCAATTCAATAGCGGTTTCGCCAATTTGCTCTGCCATGTCCTTCATGGTTTTATCGTCCGGAAATTCCTTTAAACCTTCCAGTGTTTCATCGTAAATACTCAAAGCCTCCAGGGAGCGTTCGCTCAATACCTTTTTCGCTACACCTTCTTTTTCGAGCAATTTGTATGGATCATTTTTTATCATCGTTTGTATATTAATTTGTTAATGAATTATGCAGCCTTTTTCAGGGCTTTGATGCGTTGTAGGCGTTCTTGCATTTGCTTGAAAGCACCACGTAGTTTTCTGATTTTATCGAGCTTATCTGCTGAACTTTCCAATACTTCACCTTTCTTGGCTCTTTTGGTATCGGTCGCTTTTGCCGATTCACCACCATAGACCATCAGCTCTGTGAGCACCTTTTCATTGAGAGAAGCAAACTCTTCCACACGCTCTGCTACCGATTTGGGTTTATAGCCTTTTTGCTCACGGTCTTTGATGATTTCCTCTGCCTTTTGACTTACTGCTTCGGTTCCGGTGCGTTCTTCCAGAATGCGTTGCTTTTCCTCAATTTCTGTATTGATTCTACCGTTTACCTGCTCAAAATCAAAATTGATGTCATAGCCTTTTGGTTTCAGTACTTGTTCCAATCCACGCTTTAATGTGGCATTGGCTTTTCGCACCGTATCATAGATGTTTTGATCTCGATAAGTGGTTTGAGTGGTTTCATCCTCCAAATAATCCTTATAGATTTTTAGAACCGTTTCAATGCTTCGAGCTTGCACTTTTATCGGATTACCGTCTTTATCGGTAGTCTTTTGAGGCTTGTAGCGTTCAACTGCCTGATTGACGTGTTCAATATTGCTATTGAAATTATCACGAGCCGACTTTATATCAGTGAGTACATTTTGCTGATTTTTCAGGCTATTGATTTCATCCTGAATTTGCTCACGCTCTTCCATAAGCAGCAATTCAGCCAAAGCCTTTGGATCGGTTACTAATCCCATTTTCAATTCAGAAGGGTTGAACTCTTCTAAATTCAGAGCATTGGTTTTTCCGGCTCTGTACCAAATTTCATTGATACGGCTTGTTTTTTCTTCTAATTTTTGAAAGATGAAAGTATCTACACTGTCTTCCATAAGTGGATTGACAATACGCACATTGGCATAGCGGTTTCCAAATCGCCAAATACGCCCTTCGAGCTGCTTTACATCCGTAGGGTTCCAGTCGAGCCAACAATTGTAAAGTGTAGTAGCTTTATTTTGAAGATTGATACCTTCTTTGATGGTTGCACTTCCAATCAGTACCTTGATGGTTCCTGCCAAAAACTTCTCTTTGATGCCTTCCTTTTTTGCAGCACTCAATCCACTTTTGATGATACCAATTTCATTATCCTTAAAACCTATTTTCTTAATCAGGTATTCACGAATAAGCGGAAAGAAACTTACTCCGGCATTCATGTAAATTACCTGTCCGCTTACATCTTCACCTCGCATTTCATGGAATCGCTTCACGCTTTTGATGCACTCCATCACATATTTCAGCTTGGGAGAAGAATCCACGTATTGATCGTAGCTTGGATTTTTATCAGGATTACAAGCATACAGATATGGACTTAACGCCAATTGCCTTGCAAAAGAAAGTCCACGCAATATTCTAGCTCCTTCTTCTTCATCAGCCGACATGTTGCTTTCATTAATGGATTCCCCTGAAGAACTGTCTTCACTTTCTTCTTCCATCCCCATTGGGTTTACACAGAAATTAGTAAGACTTGTTCTGCCAGTAACATACAACTCTACATCTTGCATAAAACCTCTTTGTGTTGGGGTAAGCGGTAAGTTGGTACTGATTTGCTCTTCGGGTGAAAGTGCAATGACCTGATCACCTTCACGCTTGTTCACCATTGGCAATACAATCTTGTTTGGACGTTGGATATTGGCATCTTCACCGGTTTTGTAGGTGATGAATTTGAATATGAGCGATTGCAAAGCAATAAGGTTGGCAAAGCCCATCACAATCTCTTTTCGTTCCGGTTTGAGCTTGGCATTGATTACCAATTCCAAACTTGTCTTGATGTAGGTATCAAAAAACTCCTTGATGTTTTTTACACCTGATTTTTCCAATTGCTGATAACCAATCAGGGCAAGCATGGAATAAATCTCTAGCGGTGAATTGGTAAATGGCGTAGCTGTTAAAAGCAGTACGTTTCTCATTTTGTTGTTTCTAAGAATGTACTGGCTAATCATAAAACCACGCAAAGCCGTCATGGATGGCTGTCCGGATTTGATTTCATAAGGAGCACGTTCACGTTTGCCACTTCCTTGCTGTTCACCTTTTACCTGAGTAAAAGACTTTTTCATGGCATGGGCTTCATCGACTACCATGTAATCAAAACCAAGCTCTTCGATGTTTGCCGTTCCACCTTTCACGCCACGCCCCATCATCTCTTCAATCTTTTCAAAGAGCTTTACTTTTTCACGCTCTTCCTCGGTTCCTTGGTTGAGAATATCAAAAAGCTCATTTCCAATGGTGTCCCACGTTTCATCATTAAAGGCTAATCGGTTAAACCCTTCATAAGTGAGTACCGAAATAGAATATTCAGGAACCGGTTGCACCGTGCCGTTTTCATCCATTAATGGCTCTAAATAATCTCGTCCAAGATTATACAGATCCATCACCTGATATTGAGGCAATACTCCGGTAAGGGTTACTTGTCCTTTTTCCACCACACCTCGCAGTTCCGAAAGCCAGTTTTTATAGGTTTGGTTGGGAACCACAATAAATGGACGTTTACATTGTCCGCTTTCCAAAGCTTGTGCAAGCGATAGAATAGCGGTCATGGTTTTACCCACACCGACATCATAGGCAATACAGCCGGAGCCATGCACACTGATAAATCCAATACCTTCTCGTTGAGCCGGACGGATAAATAGTGGTTTGTTTTTGAAAGTAGCAGAACAAGTAAAAGCGACCGGAATTTTGAAGTAATTGATTTCTACATATCCGTTATAACGCTCGTTCCAAAGTTGCTCAATCTTTAACTGGTCTTCACGAGTAAGTCCCTTTGCCAAAAACTCTACAAAGAAAGTATCGCCTTCCTGTTTGGCATTTTGACGAATACGTAACTTTTCTTCTTTATCGTAATGCCTTGGCGGTGTTCTTCCATCTATGTAATAGGAAATAATATCCCAGGCACTTGATTTCTTAAAATCATCCTTGGGCTGATTGCGAAGCCATTGTTTGAAAGCATCGGTTAAGTCCGTTGTACCTTCTTGCCATTTTCCGGTCGTAGAATTGTACTCTGTAAAAGCAGTTCCATCGGTTAAAGCTCCCACACGAATCTCTTTACCAAAAGAAGAAGTAGGCTTGATAAATAAGCGGTTTTCTTTTCTTGGATCAGTTAAAGTCAGTTTAGGTGGTTTAACCGCTTCCAATCCTTTCCATTGTCGGTTGTATTGTTCTTCGCCAAAGGTCTGAATGATGGTTTCTTTTTCACGCAACAATACCGATTGACGTTTGTAGATGTTTTCAGCATAGTAGAGTACGCTTGGCATGTAGTCGCCATTGTAGTAGCAAACCACTCCGGCTTTGAGCCATTTATCTAGTTGTTTGCCAACTTCGTTTAAGGGAACCACATATTTTGACCAACCGTTTTTCTTCGCCAAAATCACCGTTTCATCATTGTAGCCATTGGTTTTGCGTTTGTACCAAACCCACGCTTTGATTTCATCATCGGTTAGTCCTTTGTTGTATTGCTGCATGATGTCATCAAAAGAGAAATTGTCTTTTGCGACCATCATAGGAGCATCCGGATTGATGGCTTTTTGCAGTTCCTTTTCCGCTCGTTCCTTTTTGGTTTTTTGAACGACTTGCTCAATGTTTTCTTTGTACACCTTATCCTTTACCAAATGCTCTAAATCGTCTTTGATGTTGGATTCAAGAGCTTCTACATGTTTTACCGGAATATCAACCGAAGGCACGTTAATACCTGTAATTACATCATTCATAGATCCTTTAACCTTCGTAGTAGGCTTTCCAAAACGGTCGGTAGTTTCGTATTGCTCGCCCAATATTTTAGTAGGGTTTTGCTCAAACCACGCATCTCCCATCAGTAAATTGGGTTGCTCTGTTTGGCTTATGGATTCACTTTCTTTGACGGTTTCCAGTTCTTGCATTTCAGCTTTGAGCCATGGGTAATCTTGCAATACTTCTTCGGGAATTTCCTTGCCTGCTTTTATCGCCTCGGTAATCAGGTATTCATGCTGTTTACCGTCTGCATGATTCAATACCATGGGGCTACCGGTTTTTTCAATCGCCTTGATTTGTTGGTATTCAGTTTTTCGCATTTCCCATGCATACTCAGCAGAAGTAATATCGTTCGGACCAATAAAGCCTCGTTCTTCTAGTAGTGGATCCATGCTCTTTTGTTTTTTAAGTTCTTCTAATCGTTTGTTTGCCTCTCGTGCGATTTGGGCAAAGCCTTTATATCCTTGTGCCATGCCTTATGCGTTTTGATGAGCTAATTCCTGTTCAATAAGTGCGATGGCAGAGCCAATGGGCATACCTTCTTTGGCGACATAGCGGATAATCATTTCCTCAATTCGGGCATAGCCCTTTGGAGTGCTTTGCATTTCACACACGTATTGCCATTTATTGGAATCGCATTCCTGTAATTCCAATTGGATTAATTTTTTCAGTTCTTGTATAGATGATTTTTTTGCCATGTCTTTAGTTTTTGCGTTTGAATACTATGATGTCAGTTCCGATGTCGGTGGTTTTAAACATTCGGGCAGGAAGCCTGTAAGCATCTACCAAATTGGCTTTGGCTGCTACCTTTTCTTTGAGCTTGTTGTATTTGGAATTATTACTTAGAAAGGCACTTGGAATAATGAAAACCAATACGCCTCCGGGCAGCAATAAGTCTAGTCCACGAGTAATGAAGTACTGGTCGTATTCCGTAGCTCCAGTCCATTTCTTTTCGCCCATTCCTGCCCATTTCCCTGAAAATTCACCGTAGGGTGGGTTACCTATAACCAGTTCATACTTCGCTCCACCAAAGTCATCTTTCAAGTGGGTGTTACCTGCAAAAAAGAGGGTTTCAAAAGGCTGCTGATAGATACTGGCATTCGGATAAATGATTTCTGCAATGCGGACTGAATAAGGATTGATTTCATAACCCACCAATTCAGCTTCTTTGGGAGCGTATTTGAAAAAGTTTCCTGTTCCGCAGGAAGGCTCCAATACTGCACCGCCTGAATAACCAAACTTGTATGCCAAGCCCCACATTTTCTGCACAATGACCTCCGGAGTGAAGTATTCATACAACACACCTTTGCCCGAAGCTCCTTGCTTGATTAAACCACCGCTTCCGGTATATTGAGCAATGAATTGTTTGTCCTCTTCTGAATAGGGTTCGTCCTCGGCATCTTTCTCCACGATAAACTCTTCAATTTGAAGATTCAAGTCATGCTGATTACTCGGCTTTTTATCGGGTTTGGATTCCGGTTTAACCGCAGGTGTTTTCTCGTTGAGTAGATAGCGAACCAAATACTCAAGTACGCCCGAAGTAGCTCCGGGTACTTTCCAAATCTCATTGTCTAAAATCAGGTCATCGAGGTAATTGCGAATGATTGCTTTATGTTTTTTCTCGCCTGATTTGCTTTGCGAAACCAAAGAAGAGGATTCTAGTTTGATGGGAGCTCGTTCCTTAAAACGCTTGCGAATGTCTTTAACCAGTTCCAATTGAGATTGAATGGAAGTAGCTTCAATACGGTCTAAAAGAATCGTTCTTAACTTCGACTGATTGTAAGGGTTGCCAAATACCAACACTTTGTTTTGAGGGTATTCGTCATCGGTCATTTTCCATGCAGCAGGTAGAATAAAATCAATTGAACCTTCTTTGGCTGCCGGACTTTTGTCAGGGATATGACTGATGGAAATACCTTTTGTTTTGGCAAAGGCTATCAATTCATCAAGAGCTTTTCTCAGTTTCTTTAACTTTTGCTCTTCATTATTGTAAATGCTATCTCTGCTTTGAATATGGGCAGCAAGTGTTTTTACATGTTCATCAAATGCAGCTTTTAAGGCTTGCTCTTTGGTGGAGAAAATATCTTTATCTGAAACCGGTGTACTTGGAGAAGAAGAGCCTGAAAAATCACCAAATTGTTTACCCGAAGAATTGCCGTAACTAAATCCTTTTTCAGGAATGGTTCTCAATCGAATAGAGCCTCTGTATCCGGTTTGTTTGGTAAAAGGAATTTCAATGTCTTCTTCGGTATCCTTTAAAAGCTCTGATTCTTGCTCTTTGGGTTCATCAATTCCTTTGGTAACAACTGAATTGAGAGCGGTATCAAAATACACATCACCAGTATCGGGATAATCACGTTCATAAACGGCATCCACAACAAGAGGCATCATCAGCACAAATGGATGTTGTAATCCTCTAGCTTCTTTAGTTTTTCCCTTTTCAGCTAGTAAACAACCTTTGGTTGCTTCCAACACACCTAACTCCAATTCAGTGATTCCCAAATGCAATAGTGCTTTGATGGAATCAATAAGAATGTCCACGGCAAAACCTACATAGTAGCTACCTACTTTTAAGCAAACAGGGTAATTATCCGGCTTTAAAAATCCGGAACGTTTCATGCCTTCCAAAAAGCTCAATAGGCTTTCCGCATCTATGGGCTGCACATGATTTAATGAAGAAGGAATAACAGAACTGTAATCTGGGTAACGGGTTTGGGTACGGTATTGTTCTACACGATCCTGATCTACTTCTGAAAGTCCTGTGCCGTCTTTACTGTCAATATTGATGGCTTCCCAACATTTAGGAGAGATACAATACAATCCTTCGGCTGCATGGTCGGTATCAGGAATGAAAAGGAGTTTGAATCCGTTGGTAGCGACAATGCCATTTTTATCAAAATTCACCCCCAACATGGCGGTTCGGTATTCGTCTTTTGAAACGAAAGAAGCTACAATCTTTTGCAAGCCCTTATCCATCGGATCGGCTTTCCAATCGAGTGGTTTGATTGCTTTTACCTGCTTGTATTCCTGTGGAACGAGTTCCCAAAGGTTAGTAGAAAGAGCCTCTTTAAATTGTTCGTCATCAATAATGCGATAGTAATGAGCCCAACCTAATTTCTTCATAGGCGTTCGCATTCCGGTCATTTGCGACCGAAGTATGGCTTCAGGAAAACTTTCTAAATGATGTCCGTTGCGAATATCCATAAGAAGCACATCCAGTTCCCTGGCAGCTCCTTCGTAGTTTTTTTGTTTGTAGGCTTTATCAAATGCCTGAAATATGCCATCAGGTGTTAATCCACTATGAGCAAGAATACCATCATCTTTAGGCTGTTCATCTTTTGTTTCAGGTTCGGGATTAACTTCCTCTTCATTATTTTCAGCAGCTTCTAATTCCAGTTTATGACCTTGATTCAAAAGGTTACTGAGCCATCCGGATAAGAACTTGTTTTGTTCTTTTTTCTCTTTGAGATTTACCAGTTCTTTGCCATCCTCAAACACATACACCGGTCGGTAACCAAATTGGTCTTGGTAGTGCATGGCTTCACCAGTTTCCAATTCCAAATCAATACGAATCTGCATATCGGGATCGGGAACTAAATCGCCATTCTGACTGAAATAGTGAGCCAATGCAATGAGGTAACGTCCTTTTTTATCCTGACCTAAAAAGTCATAGGATAAGTCCATCAACGCTTTGCTATCCAATACCGATTTACCATTTGGAGTACCAATCTCCAAATGCTCATTTAGATTAGGAATAAGTTTTTGCAGCTTATTGAAAATGGCACTGTAGGGCTGCATCTTTTTAGGCTTGGATAAATTCTCCAATGCCTTTAAGTTCTTCGCTTTTTCCTTTAGCCAGTTCTCGTAATTACCCGTAAGAGCTTTTTTATCTGCATCAGTAATGTTAGAATAGTTTTCATCGAGCCATGAAGAAAAAGCTTCGGTAGAAGTAGTTTCGTTTTCCGGTTCTCCAATCGGCTTATTTATTTGCTCTCGGAACCTTCTGAAAAACAAATGGTAATCCTTGGGTGGAATTTGTGGCTTTTCAGGATCAGGATTCAGAATATTTTGAATGGTATAGTATTCTTCCCAAATCTCATTTTTTCGGTCGCTTAAATCAGCATGATTCACACGCAGCCAACCGGAAAACAGCAAGGGCATTTCCTCTTCCTCTAAATTGCCAAAATCAGCTTGTCGCTTACGAGCAAACTTTCCAAAGGCATTAAGGATTTCTAATTTGTCCTTTTTGCTTAAAGGACGGTCGGATTGAACAAGAGGCTTTGCAGCAGGTTCCTTGGTTTGAACCTCTTTTTGTTCCGACTTCTCTCCAATGATATTACCTTCCTTAAAAAGCTGACGAGCTTTGCGGACATAGTTTCTTGGATAGATGTTGATGGAGTGGAGTTTGTCTCCAAAGGTTACTTTGGCGAACTCACTTACCAATTGCTCGGCAATGTTCTTGCTTGGTTCAAATACAATGTAGTTTTCCCAAAACAGCTTGCCTTCATCATCTTTTGCTGCAATGCTTACATAACTGAAATTCTTATGATCAATATTTTCTTCGGATGCAGAAAAAGAGGGCTTTATATTTATAGCAATGGTTGTTTCTCCTGATTCGAGAGCTTCTTTAAGGTTGTTCGCAAAACCTACAATGGAATTGGTTTTAGAAGCATACCACATATTTTGGCGGTAGCTGTATTTAAAACCTACGGCTTTTAATTGAGAGGTTGTAGCTTCGTCCGGCTTTTCATCAAAGCGAAGCTCTACACCGTTTTTATTTGTATTAAATGAAATATCTACCTTCATCCAGTCTTTTTATTATTTATAAAAAGCCTTTCTAAAGGCAGGGAAAGCAAAGCCTATATAGCAAACAGGCTGCGAAAAAAGACCTCCTTATTATTTATAGAAGGTCTTTTGTGGGTTTAAAATTAGCAGGAAGATCTGAAAAATAATTGGTTCCATTTTGTACCTCGGTACAATTAAAAACTGACCGTAAACATTCTTTTCTCGTAAAGCCTTTACTAACAAAGGATTAAATTTATTGCAGATATAAATTAAAGCTTGTTTCATCGGTACAATATTTTTCAAATTACTCTTTCCCTTTAAAGGGATGTTGATTTTCTAAAAAAAAGCATAATACAAAATCAAATATTTGAGAAAAAATTGCGCAGTTAAATAATTGCATATACATTTGCAGCCAAATAGCTGCGTAATGAAATTAAGAAGAGATGTTTTCCAAGCCATTGCTGACCCAACTCGAAGAACTATTATTTCTTTGGTTGCACTACAAGCTTTGACACCAACTGCGATTGCCGAAAATTTTGATTATTCAAGGCAAACGATTTCCAAGCACATTCAAATTCTCACCGAATGTGAGATTTTGAAACAGGAACAAATAGGACGAGAAATCTACTATCACTTAAACCCAAACGGAATGAAAGAAATAGCGGAATTTATCGAGCCTTTCAGAAAACTATGGGACGACCGATTTAACAAATTAGAATCGGTAATGAAGAACTATCAATCAAAAAAATAAAATATGGAACAAAAAACAAACGTCATAGCCGAAGACGGTAAACAAGAAATTCTGATTACAAGAACTTTTGACTTGCCAGTAGAACTTTTGTTCAAAGCATATACAGAACCAGAGTTAATCGAACAATGGATGGGAACAAAAGTGTTAAAATTAGACTTTCAGAAACACGGTAGTTTCCAATTCTCAACTTGCGACCCAAAAGGCAACCAAATTGGATTTAATGGCACAATACACGACTTCACAACAAACGAAAAAATCATAAGGACTTTTGAAATGGAAAATATGCCTTTTGGCGTTCAACTTGAAATTTACGAGTTCGAGAATTTGACCGATAGCACAAGTAGATTAAAACAGAATGTAATCTATCAATCCGTAAACCACAGAGACCAAAATCTAAAACTTCCATTCAAGCAAGGTATCAATTGGGCACATAACCGATTGGAAGAAATATTGACAAAATCAAAATAACTGCAAAATGACTAAAACGAAAAAAATAACCTATTGGTTTTCAACAATCTTCCTATCATTCGGAATGTTGGCTGGCGGAATACAGCAAATGCTTCAAATTGGTGGATACAATGAAATAGTTACCCAACTTGGCTACCCACTCTACTTGTTGTCAATTCTCGGAACTTGGAAAATCTTGGGCGTAATCGCCATTTTAATCCCTAAAAAACCTTTGCTAAAAGAATGGGCTTATGCGGGTTTTTTCTTTGCAATGTCAGGAGCAACCATTTCACATTTGGCAGTTGGACAACCCATAACAGAAGCATTACCTTCAATTATTTTGCTTTTGGTAACTATTACGTCTTGGTATTTCAGACTGAACGACCGAAAAATTATTGAACTGAAAAAACAAAATTAAAAATGGAAAAAGTTGACAGATACATAGAAAAAATCAAGAATTGGAAAGAAGAAAGCATTTTACTTCGAGAAATTTGCTTGGAATGTGGACTTGACGAAGATTTTAAATGGATGCACCCTTGCTATACTTTTCAAGGCAAGAACATAGTTCTTATCCACGGATTTAAAGAATATTGTGCTTTACTTTTTCACAAGGGAGCATTGCTAAATGATACCGAAAATATTTTGGTGCAACAGACCGAAAACGTACAATCGGCTCGACAAATACGATTTTCGGATAAAACCCAAATCAATGACTTGAAAGGAGTTATCAAAGCCTATATTTTTGAAGCAATAGAGGTAGAAAAAGCAGGTTTGGAAGTTAAAATGAAAAAGACTTCTGAATATATAATGCCCGAAGAACTTGAACAAGAATTTGAGAACGACTCGGATTTTAAAACTGCATTTTACAACCTGACACCAGGACGACAAAGGGGTTATTTGCTATATTTTTCAGAAGCCAAACAATCCAAAACAAGAAGTTCGAGAATTGAAAAGGCGAAACCGAAAATCTTTAAGGGAAAGGGACATAACGATCAATGAGAACTTCTAAGTTTAGGTAATTAAATCGAAGCTGTTCATTTTCTACATGAACAGCTCTTTATAAATCTCCATTGTAGTTTTATTATAGCTCCAGTTCTTCCACGCATACTTTAAGGCTTCTCGACCAATGTCGGTGCGTAATTGAGTATCGGTAATCAATTTCTGTAATTGCTCATTCCACTCATTTTCATCTTTGGCAAGCATTCCATTTTCACCGTGTTTGATGATTTCAGAATAAGGGAAAACAACAGAACTAATCACCGGAATAGCGAATGCAGCAGCCTCTAAATACTTTATAAAGGATTTTCCTTCTGTGTTGAATGGATGGTCGTTCATGGGATGAAGTATTACATCCAAAGCGAGCTTATTTAACTTGGTTGGATATTCTAAAAAGGACACCGGCTTCACGAATTTAAAGGGTAGGTCACTAAGGCTGTTTTCGTCTTTGAGTTTTCCGTTCCAACCAAAAATGAAGAGTTCTGCATTATGGTCTTTCAATACATCCTGTAAAACAGGTAAAATGCTTTTCACATCTTCGGATTGTGAAGGATTGGTAATGATTCCCAGTCTTACAGTTTTACCATTGTTCTTGTTGATTTGAGGAACTTCGGCATAAGCTTGATTAGAAAGTAAGTTGGGAACAAAAGCAAACATCGGATCCGAATCAGGAAAAGCTTCTTCCAACTTATCTTCAATGGCTTCCAGTATGCCATTGGTAGGAGCTGTTATCACATCCATTTTGGAAAGGTTCTCCAATAGCTTTTCTAGTTGCTCTTTGGGGAACTTTTTTATTCCGGGATGATAGTCAGGGAAATTGAAATAATGACAATCAACATCCATTACAAACTGAATACGGTCGTTAATAGAAACAATACCTTCAATGATCGGTTGAATATCTGTAAAGAAGGCAGGAAATACGATGTAGTCAGCCCAATGAATTAACCTTTCATCAACTGGAGTATCGTATTCATCATACTTCTTATTGAAGTTCCATTTGTGAATTTGATTGACAATAGCTTTATGCGACTTGGTTTTGTTGAGTTCCAAGGCAGGTGCTATCATTCTGTAATAACCCGAAGCATTCATACAAGGAGCAACATACAATACATGTACTTTTTCAGCTTCATCTTGTAGTTCAGGGTATTTTTCCTCAAAGGAAAGAGAGCTGTTTAATCGCTCTAATAGTTCTTTTACATTTCTCATGAGTTCACGTCTTTTTTTACCGGAGTTCCCTCGAAATACTTTTCAATCTCGTTACCGGTTTGTTTGTCATAAATGATGGCTGCATCGGCTTTTGTGCCGTATTCAGTTACTTTCTTTCTAAGTCTTGCTAGACCTAAATGTCGGTCCAGGAACTTGGAATACTTGTGCTTCCAGTCTAGTGACCATAGTGTTCTCACATTGCCATCTTTGAAATAGATGAGCAGTTTTGAAAGGGAATCCCTTTTCAATTTCCATCCTCCTTGGGGTGCTGTCATGGTTTGAATTGTTTTATTAATGTTTTTAATGGAATAAGGCTATGGTACTTTTCACCATGGCACAGAAAAACCTTTACAAGGTTGTCTTGAAGCTGAATTTTAGCATTGACCTTTTTAGTGGGGATGGCATGGGCAATAGCGAGGTGCTGCAAATAATCACTCACACGCTTTTCAACAATAGGCTGTAAACCCAATGCTGTTGCCATACCTTCACCTGCAAAAAAGTCGATTAACTCAGGAGTGGGAATAGCATAAAGCAATGCCTTGTCGGTTATCAATCGGGCTTTGCATAGTTTGTTCTGCAAGCCGATTTCTACAATCATATCTTCTTTAGAAAGTCGATAATTCTTGGATTGCACCTGAAAATAGCCGTGTACATTGCTAATGACTTTCTTTTCGTAGCCAAAAACATCTATGGTTACATTCTCCATATAGTTTTTAAGGCTCTCTTTGATTCCTTTTTTCTTTCCTAGCATATCTATCTGATTTGATGAATAACTTCCGGTTTTAGCACCGCTGCATGAAATAGGTGCAATAGAGATTGATCGCCCAGTTTGCCGATTCGTGTTTCGCATTCTCGATACACCTGAAGCGAAGACTTTCGATTGGAATCAGTCTTTTTCTCGTTGTTCAGGTATTTTTTGATTTGAGCATGGAGAATGAGCTTTTTGCGGACTTCCTCTTTGCGTTCCAAGTGTTTTTGGAGCCACTTTTTGGTTCCTGTGAATCCGGAAGGGTTATTGGTATCGAAATAGCGATATGGAAGTTGAACGAATCGCTTTTCAGGATCCTTGGCAACAAAATCTCGAACGAGGTAAACCCGTTCACAATAATTTTGATGCACATTGGATAAAAACTTGTCGGAAACCGGCTCGTACCACTTGATAAGCAGCTCTTTGGCTTGGTTTTCCTGGAATTCCGTCAGAAAAACATCCCTGTACAAAAGGTTTTTCGCCAGTTTCCACAAGCTTTCTGCATAAAAATTAAGGGAAGTGCTGCGAGCCGAACCGTCCTGTTGTTTCCAGTTTTGTTCATTAATGGCTCGCTTCCGCACTTTTTCCCCGGTATCGTTGGAAATTTTCGCATCTTTTTCCCCGGTGTTTCCAGTTAAAATGTTTCCAGTAGGGTAACCTGCTTTATTTAAAATTTCCGTGAGCGATAGCGAACTCCGATTTCTTTGGTTGCCAGTTCTTCTCTGATCAGGAGATGAACCGTTGGAGTTATCTACACCTATTATTAAATTATTTTTATTGTAACTATTGTTTCTAGTGTATGTATGAGGACAATTTGTCGTACCTTCATTTTTAATTGATTGATTTTCAAGGTCTTTTTGTTTTGCTTCCTGCAACTCCTTTTCGGCTTCCAAAAGGTCTTTTCGACACCTTGCTAACAGTATTTTAGGGTTTATCAACAACTCATATCCGCTATTGCTTCCGCAAAATTCCTTGCCTGTAATAATACCTGCCTCTTGTAGCTTGATGATATGTCTTTGGATGGTTCTTGGGCTAACCTTTACTAATCCTGCTAACTGTGAGTTGTTTGTTTTCAGAGCCGGCAGGTTTTCAGCCGTTAGCTCCATTATGCCATTTGCCTTGATTAAGAAGGCTCCGTAAATGCGAATAATTTCCTTGGCAGTAAGGAGTACGCTTGCTTTAATCTTATCCGATAAAGCCTCATGCGAATCGTTGTGGTATTCCACGAACTGATCCAGTGCTTTATAGGAGATTGAATAATTGATGACCAACATGATGTTATATTTTAAATGACCTGAGCAATCGCTCGATATATTCCAAAGGGTTTTAAGTCCAGGTTCGTGGCTTGTCTTACCAACCGGAATCGTTTCACCCAAATAATTTCTTGATAGGAAGTGGTAATGTCTGCTGCATCGAACTGTGCAACATAAATGCTGTGACCTTGCTTATAGAAGGGTAAAGGGTCCTTATAAAGCATGCAGCCTAGTTCGGATTGAAAGTTGTGCCAATCACCATCCTTCACACCTTTAGGAAGACTGAATTGCAGGCGATCTTCTTCTAGTGAATGCCCTTCACCAGTCAAAACCTTGAAAAACATATTAGCAGGTCTGACCATAAGAAGCGTTTGTTTCCTTTACCTGTTCAATCAATGCTTTTAACTCCGTTAGGAAAGCATGATATTTACTATTTTGTATAACTTTCATAAGCAGAATTAGTATTCTTTGTTTAGCACATCTTCGGCATGACGTTTCAATTCAGCACGCTTTTCTTTCATTTCTTGGATGATTAGCCAACCCTCTTTCCAAATTTTTTCAGCGAGATGAAGACGTATTTCTTCTCCTTCCAAAAACTTGTAAATAGTTGGTCGTGAGATACCTGTACGGCTTTTTATCATCTGTATTCCTTTTAAAGGAAGTTCATCTTTGAACGCTTTTACTTCTTCTCGTGTAAACATGTTGTAAATATTTTGTAAATTTGTTTACCTTTAATAAATAAAAATATCTATCTTTGCTGCAAAGATATACTAAAATAGTAAACTAATACAAATTAAATTGATAAAATGGTAAATTATGGTTGATAAGGAAATTACCAGAGAGATGCTGAATGAGCGATATGTATCTGCAATAGAACATCTTATGCGAGTGCATACGCTTAAAAATCAGCGTGAATTTTCTGCTAAAATGGAAGAGAATCCCACGGTGTTTTCTCAAATTAAGTCAGGAAACAGGAATGCTTCACTCACACAGTTAACTAAAATTGTAAACGATTTCGACCTGAATGCAAACTATTTTCTAAAGTTTGAGAATCAAAAGGAGCCAATCGAATACAGTGAACTGAATATTAACCCAACAATTTCAGGGGATAATCAGGATGTGATGGTTGGAAAGAATGTCTCTAAAAATGATGGTGTTGTTCACGGAGACTTCTATAATGTAGAGAAGCTAATTAATCAGGCTCCACCGGAATTACGAGAACACATAAGGCAGTTGCAAACCAAGTATGAGCTGTTAGAAAAAGAAAACAGCAAATTCAAGGACGAAGTCAGCGAATTAAAAAAAATAATCGCAAACATGACTTCACAGCTCAATGACGCACATGCTCAGATCAAAGAAAAGGACGAGCGTTTGTATCAGGCACAATGCGAACTGATAGAAGTGTACAAAAAGAAAAAGTAGGATTATGAAGAGCAATAATCACATAACAGCAAGTCAAGCTCCATTAGAGCAATTGCTTTTTTGTTTACGAAACAAAAAAGTGGACTGTGTTTTATTGTCTTCTGATCAAAAAGTAAGTCTTTCATTTATTGATAGTATTAATAAAGCAATTCTGTTTCAAGCGACCGAGTTTCAATTAAACGAAGCTGCCATTCAGGAATTATCGTCATCGCTTAACGAACAAACTAACAGAAATGGTATATGGCTTAGTTATTTAGAAAGTCGTGTATTAGACGTGTTGGTTAGTGAAAAGGCGGTTCTGCTTATCATTAATAAGAACGGTCAATTGCTTACTGGATTAAAAGGTATTGGGTATTTCGTTATCCACCTTTCTGAACTGATTCAGGAAACCTTTCCGGGAATCTATCAATTAGCAAAGGAATTGAATCTAATAGCCATTGAGCCAAAGGAATCAAAAGCATTGGATTTTATTCACAACAAAAACTACCATAGTGTTAAAGTAATCAAACGTAAAGGTGAGCTCGATAGAGTGGAATGTGAAGAGAAAATGCCAATTGACAAAAGGGTAATTGACATAATGAGAGATGCAGCCTTCCAAAGTATTTCCATCAACCAGGAAGACGGCAAGGCAGTACATATTAATAGAGTAGTAAAACAAAAGTTATGAAAGCTTTGAGAAATATTCAGGCAACATCACAAACACTGGTCTTATCAAAAGATTTGAGGGATTGGCGAAGTGAAGGAAAATGCAAACGAGAGAAAATGGATCTCATGCGGAAACGTATCGAAAAATTCTAAAAGCAGAAAAAATGACACCGGAGAGACTTAGAACTTTTCCGGGATTTGAAGAAATAAAGGAAGATGAAGCAAAACATGTAATTGAAACTTTAGAGTGTTTTTGTGGAATCATTGTAAAACATATATCGAAAAAAGAAGATTATGAAGAACCTTGATATTTTTAAGCCATTTGCGAAGCAATCAAAAGGGCAGTCGATCAATACTGATGGAAAAGCAGTAATCTACACAAGGGTGTCGACCAAGGAACAAGCTGAAAACAATGCCAGTTTAGAAACTCAAAAGAAGTATTGTTTAGAATTCGCAAAGCGGAAAAATATTGAAGTAATTGAGTATTTCGGTGGAACCTATGAATCTGCCAAAAGTGATGAAAGGAAGCAATTTCAAAAGATGCTGACTTTTGTAAAAAGAAGAAGAGACATTTCATACATCATCGTATATTCTTACGATAGATTTTCAAGAACTGGAGCAAATGGAGCTTACATAAGCGACCAATTAAAGCAACAAGGCATTGTAACACTTTCAGCAACTCAGGAAGTGGATGCCATGACCGCAGCAGGATCCTTTCAACAAAACCTATACTACATGTTTAGTCAATTCGACAATGAATTGAGAAGAGACAAGTCGGTATCAGGTATGCGTGAGAAACTTAGAAAAGGATATTGGATAGGAACCATTCCATTTGGCTACACCAATCTTAATCCGGGTAAAGGAAAAGAACAGGATATAGTTATTAATGAAGAGGGAGAATTATTAAGGTATGCTTTTATATGGAAAGCCAATGAAGACATAACCCACAATGAAATCTCCGACCGATTAGCAAAGAAGGGATTGAAAGTAACAGCAAAGAAGTTGAGCGACCTATTTAGAAACCCATTCTATTGTGGTTTAGTCGTAAGCTCTCACATTCCCGGAGAAGTGGTCGAGGGAAAACATGAAGGCTTGGTATCAAAAGAAATATTCCTGAAGATTAACAAACTATTAAACAAGCGTGGATACGGAGAGAAACGCAATGCGGATTGTGAACACCTTCCTTTAAAACAGTTCGTTCGTTCAGCAGATTGTGATACACCTTATACAGGATATTTAGTGAGAAAGAAAGGTCTATACTACTATAAAAACAACCGTATCGGAGCAAAAGAAAACAGAAGTGCTAAAATGATGCACGAGAAGTTTACAGACCTTTTGAAGAACTATCAGATTCAGGACAAGAAATACATCGCTCCTATGAAAGAGATTATGTACTACACATTCAAAGCTGAACATGAGGCAAAAATTCAAGAGACCGCAGTACAGCAAAAACAAATCTTGGAGCTTTCCGCTAAACTAGAAAGATTGGAAGAGCGATATGTTTTTGAGGAAATATCACAAGGACAATATGAAAAGTTCAAGCAAAAGCTAGAAACTGAGAAGTACGAAATTGAGGAAAGTTTGTATAGTGACGGTTTTAATTTATCGAACCTTGAAAAAGCCATTGATTTATCGTTGAAATATTCCCTAAAACTCCCTGAATTGTGGGATTCTGGCAATTTAGAGGTAAAGAGAAGTATTCAAAAAATGGTATTTCCGGACGGGATTCTGTATGACTTCAAAAATGACGATTATCGAACCACAAGAATAAATTCAATTTTCAGCGTAATCCCTTCATTATCAGTAAAAAACAAGCATAAAAAAAACGGGAATAAAACTGAAAATTCAGATTATTCCCGTTTAGTACAGAAGGCGGGACTTGAACCCGCACGGACATTACTATCCATTGGATTTTAAGTCCAACGTGTCTACCAATTCCACCACTTCTGCTTGGTATATTATAACAGTTTTATAGAGCGAAAGACGGGATTTGAACCCGCGACCCTCACCTTGGCAAGGTGATGCTCTACCCCTGAGCTACTTTCGCGTAGTGTTTTAATGAACGTGCATCGTTATGATTGCGGATGCAAATTTAGGACATTTCTTGATATCTCAAAGCTTTTTTCGAAAAAAAATTAAATTATTTTTCAAACCACTGATTATCAATAGTTATAAAATTCAACTTTTTGCCGTTTTACTAGGCTTAATAAGCATACGCTTTATTTCGTTAAGTTTCATTAAGGCTTCTACAGGTGTTAAAGTGTCTATATCGGTATTTACAATTTCGTCTTTTATATTTTCTAGAAGCGGATCGTCTAGATTAAAAAAGCTCAATTGCAAATCGTCTGACAGTGTTTTTACCTTATCTGTAAGTTCTTCGCTAGAATGCGATTTTTCCAATTTCTTTAAAATTGTATTCGCACGATGTATTACCTGCTGCGGCATCCCAGCCATTTTTGCTACATGAATACCAAAACTGTGTTCACTACCTCCCGCAACTAATTTACGCAAGAACAAAACATTGTCTTTTAATTCTTTTACCGACACATTGTAGTTTTTTATTCTTGAAAATGTCTCGGTCATTTCGTTTAACTCGTGATAGTGAGTTGCAAATAATGTTTTTGCTTTTGCCGGATGTTCATGTAAATACTCGCTAATCGCCCAAGCTATAGAAATACCGTCGTAAGTACTGGTACCCCTACCTATTTCGTCCAAAAGCACCAAACTACGTTCGGACATATTATTTAAAATAGAGGCCGTTTCGTTCATTTCTACCATAAATGTCGATTCGCCCATCGATATGTTATCGCTTGCCCCCACACGTGTAAAAATTTTATCGACAACACCTATGCGTGCAGATTTTGCAGGCACAAAACTACCTATTTGAGCCAGAAGCACTATTAAAGCCGTTTGTCTTAAAATAGCCGATTTTCCCGACATATTGGGTCCCGTAATCATAATAATTTGCTGTTCCGATCGATCTAAAAATACATCATTGGCAATATATTGCTCCCCTAACGGCAATTGCTTTTCGATTACCGGATGACGGCCTTCGGTAATTTCTAAATCGAAAGTATCATCAATTATAGGATACACATAAGCATTGTCTAAAGCCAACTGAGCAAATCCGCACAAGCAATCTAACTGACCAATTAAAAAGGCATTTTGCTGTACGGGTTTTATATATTGCCCCATCCAAGCCACTAAATCCGAAAACAATTGCTGTTCTATCGTTAAAATGCGTTCTTCTGCGCCTAAAATTTTAGCTTCGTATTCTTTAAGTTCTTCGGTAATATAACGTTCGGCGTTCACCAAAGTCTGTTTTCTTATCCACTCGGCGGGCACTTTATCTTTATGGGTATTTCTTACTTCAATATAATACCCAAACACATTATTTGATGCTATTTTTAGAGAGGTGATTCCTGTACGCTCGCTTTCGCGTTCCAGCATAGCATCTAAATAATTCTTTCCAGAAGTAGATAATCCGCGTAATTCGTCTAATTCTTCAGAAAACCCTGAAGCTATAGTACTGCCTTTTAATACATTAACGGGAGCATCTTCGTTAAGAGTCTGCTTGATTTTTTCGCGCAATACATCGCAACTTTGCAATTTATCGCCTATAATTTTTAATGCCGCATTAGGCGCTTCTAATGCCAAAGCCTTTATAGGCACAATGGCTTCCAACGAGTTTTTAAGTTGTATAACCTCTCTAGGATTTACTTTACCCGTTGCCACTTTAGATATTAAACGCTCTAAATCGCCAATATGCTTAATGTGCTGCCTGATACTTTGGTGCGACGATGTGTCTTTAGTTAAAAAATCGACAACCTCGTGTCTTTGCTTAATCTTTTCGGGAGTCTTTAAAGGCAAGGCCAACCAACGCTTTAATAAACGCCCGCCCATTGGCGAAATGGTTTTATCGATAACATGCAATAATGTAACTGCATTATTATTGGTAGAATTGTACAACTCTAAATTACGCATGGTAAACCTATCCATCCACACATAATCATCTTCGGCTATACGCGAAATAGATGTAATATGTTCCAGTTTGTTATGCTGGGTTTCTCCCAAATAATGCAAAACAGCCCCAGCGGCAATAATGCCTTCCTCTAAATTATCTACACCATAACCTTTTAACGACGTGGTATTAAAATGTTTTAACAAGCCTTCGTTGGTATAATCGGTTTGATATACCCAGTCTTCTAAATAAAACACATGAAAATCGTCTCCAAAAGCATCTTTAAAAGTTTTGCGTTTAGGCTTAGATACTAATATTTCGCTCGGATTAAAATTCTGAAGCAATTTATCGATATACTCTTCATCGCCTTGCGAGGTTAAAAATTCGCCAGTTGAAATATCTAGAAACGAAATTCCAATGGTAGATTTCCCGAAATGCACTGCGCATAAAAAATTATTTGATTTCGATTTTAACACCTCATCGTTTAACGAAACCCCAGGCGTAATCAACTCTGTAACGCCTCTTTTTACAATGGTTTTGGTTTGTTTCGGGTCTTCTAACTGATCGCAAATTGCCACACGCTCACCTGCTTTTACTAATTTAGGCAAATAGGTGTTTATAGAATGATGCGGAAAACCAGCCAATTCTGTTTCGCTCTCGCTACCCGCACCGCGTTTGGTTAAAATAATATCTAAAATCTTGGCCGTTTTTACAGCGTCTTCTCCAAACGTTTCGTAAAAATCTCCTACGCGAAATAACAACAAAGCATCTGGGTACTTAGCTTTAATTGCATTATACTGCTTCATTAAAGGCGTTTCTTTTTTCGTTTTTTTTGCCAATGGTAATGTGGTTTTTAAATATTATTTTTGCACTTCAAGTAAGGTCGCTAATGTAACCATAATTTGATTTTTCTAAAAATATGTGATGCGTTTTAAAATGGTAAATTAGCATCTCTTCTTATTTTTTAATACTTAGCTTCATAAAAAACTATTACATATGCGTAAATTAAAAAACAGCGAATTAGACCGATTAAGCGTCGCCGATTTTAAAGACACAAAAAAAACACCCATCATAATCGTACTAGACAACATAAGAAGCTTAAATAATATTGGTTCTGTGTTTAGAACTAGTGATGCCTTTTTAATACAAAAAATCTACCTCTGTGGCATAACAGCAACCCCACCACACAAAGACATACACAAAACGGCATTGGGCAGCACCGATACAGTAGATTGGGAATACGCCAAAAACACTCTAGATGTTGTCGCAAACTTAAAAACCCAAGACATTAAAATAGTAAGTATAGAGCAAGCCGAAAATGCAACTATGCTCAATAATTTTTCGCCAAAACCCGACACAACTTATGCATTAATATTTGGCAACGAAGTTAAAGGTGTTGCGCAAGATGTGGTAAATAACAGCGATTATGTGGTTGAAATCCCTCAATATGGCACCAAACACTCATTAAACATAGCTGTAAGTTGCGGCGTAGTAGTTTGGGATATTTTTAGTAAAATGACCTAAATTTCTACCAAACAAAATCTTATTAATTACAATATAAACCATAGAACAAAATATGAATTAGTTTGCTGTAAAAAGGGTATTTTCGCTAATCTACATTACAAATCATGAAAAAAATAACACTCTTTATAAGCTTACTATCTATTTTATGTTTTTATAACTGTAAACAAAAAACAGAAACTTCCCAAACTCCTAATCCGCTTGAAACCATCCCGACAAAAGATCAGGTGGGCAGAGCCGCATTACCCGACACTATCGCAAAGGTAACAGCACCTTTTACAACTGTCGACTTTAAAAAACCTAGTTTTCCAGAACGCAACATAACGTTAAGTCTAGACGCTTTAAACCTGAATACAGAAAGCATTCAAAATGCTATTGATAGTCTTAGCAATCAAGGTGGTGGAACGATAATTATCCCCAAAGGGGAATGGAAAACCGGAAGAATTTCATTAAAAAGCAACATAAATTTACATTTTGAAGACGGCGCTACTTTGCGTTTTAGTACCGACGTTAAAGATTACCAACCAGCGGTGTTCAATCGAGTAGAAAGCCTGGAAGTCATGTCGCTTGCCGCTTGTATTTACGCCAACAATCAAAACAATATAGCCATTACCGGAAACGGAAAATTAATCGGCCCTTTTGATGGCGAAATTAAAGCACGTTCGTACATGAAACCTATAGAAACACTGGTAGATCTTAACAAACCCGCAAACGAGCGCATTCACGATGGCTCGCAAGATGATTGGATTTTTCCTCCAAAATTCATTGCGCCTATAAACTGCAAGAATGTTTACATTGAAGGCATTTCGTTAGAAAACACCGCCTTTTGGAACATTGTTCCTACCTACTGCGATAACGTTATTATACGTGGCGTTTATGTGAATTCGTACGGTATTCCTAGAGGTGACGGCATCGATATCGAATCGTCTAAAAATGTACTTATAGAATATTGCACTTTAAACACTGGCGACGATTGTTTCACCATGAAATCGGGGCGCGGCGAAGATGGCCTAAATGTTAATAAACCAACCGAAAACATAGTGGTACGTTACTGTCTAGCCCAAAAAGGCCACGGCGGGATTACCTGTGGTAGTGAGACTGCTGGTGTAATTCGTAATTTATATGTTCACGATTGTGTATTCGATGGTACTGTAGTAGGCATCCGTTTTAAAACACGCCGCCCAAGAGGTGGTGGTGGCGAACATTTGTATTACGATAGAATTCGAATGAATTTAGAAGCTACAGCTATAAAATGGGATATGTTAGGCACTCCTGCCTATGTTGGCGAATTAGCAGAACGTTTACCTGCTAGACCAGTTAACGAACTCACGCCGTTTTATAAAGACATTGCCATCACCAATCTGATTATTGAAAACAGCACTCACTTTTTAAAAATTTACGGCATCCCAGAATCTCCACTTACCAATCTAACCATCAACAATGTAACCGCAAAAAGCACAGAACTCATGACCTTACATGATGCCAAACACATACGAATTACTAATACAACAATCACAACACCAAGTGCAACTATTGATGCTTTAAACTGTAACGATATTACTTTTAATAATTCAGCAGTTAAGACGGATGCAAAATCTTTTAAAATCCCTAACGATAGTATTTCTTTAAAAGGATTGCGTTTAGAACCCTCTATTTAATGATTACTAATCGCTTTTAAAACCTGCAAATAATCCTCTCGATTTGCCACAAAATCCAGTTCGGATACATCTATAATTTTAACATTCAGCTCGGTTTGATTTTTTAAAAAATCCAAATACCCTGCATGTATTTTATTTAAGTACTCATCTTGTATTTGCTGTTCGTAAGCTCGGCCACGTTTTTTTATATGCTGTTGTAAACGCTCTGTATTTTGATACAAATACACGTACAAATCTGGCTTTGCAATATCTTTGTACATAATATAGAATAGCTTCCGATACAATTTAAACTCGTCTTCCTGGAGTGTTATTTTAGAAAAAATCAAAGATTTAAACACATCGTAATCACTTACAATAAAATCTTTAAACAAATCGAACTGCGCTAAATCGTCGCTTATTTGTTGATACCTATCGGCTAAAAAGGACATCTCTAACGGAAAAGCATACCTACTCGCATCTTCGTAAAATTTGGGTAAAAAGGCATTATCGGCAAAGCGTTCTAATACCAATTTAGCATTAAAATCTTCAGCCATTTTAGTTGCCAAACTAGTTTTACCTGCTCCAATATTCCCTTCAATAGCAATGTAATTATATCCCAAAAAGTTAATACTTAAAGCAGGAATATTTAAACTAGCATCAAACTCCGCTATCACACTATTATCGGTACACTGCTCTAAAAGCGCTTTAACATTTTGCTTCAATACAGGATGAACAAAAGCAGAAGCGATATCATTTAGTGGTTGCAAAACAAATTTCCTATTTTGCATTTCCGGATGCGGCACTCTTAAATGATTTGTATTTAAAACATCATTTTCAAAAAATATAATATCTAAATCTACTTCTCTGGCCTGATAGCCTGAAGCAGAACGTACGCGACCCATTTCGGTTTCAATGTTTAATAATGTCGACATAACTTGTTCTGCTTCCATAGTGGTATTAACACGCAAACAGGCATTCAAAAAATCGTCGCTTTTAAAACCTAAAGATGGCGTTTTATACACTTTAGATACCGCTTCGACTCTTCCAATATTTGCGAATATGCGATCTATAGCATCTTGTAAAAATTGTAAACGATCGCCTTTATTGCTTCCTATAGATATGTAAACCTGTTTTGCCATAACCCAAATAATGGGCAAATTAAAGAAAAGATATTTACTTCGTCTTGTTTTTTTTAGAAGGGATAATTGGTTCGGTTGCACTTCTTTTATTATTACTTTCAAAAAGAACGATTTAAAAATTTAATATGTAGGTTTGTTATTATTTTAAGTTATGATTGAGAAAGACCGAATTTTAGCACATCGTATTTATATATTGCTTGGCGCCTTGTTTATGACCTCGTTAGTGGTATCGAACCTTATTTTTCAAAAATTCTTTTATTGGTATCCATTTAACATCGAATTATTTGGCGCGAAACTTTTTGAAGTTTCTGTAGGCATATTACCCTATCCCATTACCTTTTTAATAACCGATTTAATTAGCGAGATTTATGGCAAAAAAGCGGCTAACCAAGTGGTTGTTACTGGTATTTTTGCTTCGGTTTTTTCTATGCTTATCATTTATGCTTCTAATGCCGTTCCAGCAACCGCGTGGTCTCCTGTTGGCGACAGCACATTTTCCACTGTATTTGGTAGTACAGCTATAGCTGTGTTTGCGAGTATGCTAGCCTATTTATTTGCTCAGTTTATAGACATTCAGATTTATCATTTTTGGAAAAACCTCACTCAAGGCAAACACCTGTGGCTCCGAAATAATTTCTCTACCTTTTTATCGCAATTTATAGACACTCTAACGGTGCTTCTGCTTTTGTGTATTTTTCAAAAAATAGCTTGGGATAAGTTTATCGGACTGTTAATTAGCGGCTTTCTTTTTAAAGTAATAATGGCTGCTCTAGATACTCCGTTTTTATATCTAGGAGTTTATGCTTTTAAAAAACGTTTCAACCTTAAAACAAACCAAGAAATTCATCTTTTTTAGGTCATAACACAACGTACAGAACCTCGTTACGCCTTAGAGCAACCACTTAATTATTCATTTTAAATTAATTAAGTACCGTTTTATTTGGAATTATAAAAAATTCGTTTACATTATTAGGTACGGATTTTAAATACTTAAAGGACAATGAGGCAATTAAAAATTACAAAACAAGTTACCAACAGAGAATCTAAATCGTTAGACAAGTATCTGCAAGACATTAGCAAAATGCCTTTAATTACTGCCGACGAGGAAGTTGAGCTGGCCCAACGCATTAAAGCAGGCGATCAAATAGCTTTAGATAAGCTTACAACGGCTAACTTAAGATTTGTAGTTTCTGTAGCCAAACAATACCAAAATCAAGGATTAACTTTACCCGACTTAATAAATGAAGGCAACGCAGGACTGGTGAAAGCCGCCAAACGTTTTGACGAAACTCGCGGGTTTAAATTCATCTCCTACGCCGTATGGTGGATTCGCCAAGCCATTTTACAAGCATTGGCCGAACAATCTAGAATAGTACGTTTACCCTTAAACAAAATAGGGTCTATTAATAAAATTAACAAAGCGTATTCGTTTTTAGAACAATCGCACGAACGCCCACCTAGCGCCGACGAAATTGCCAACGAGTTAGACATGACCGTTAGCGAAGTAAAACAATCTTTAAAGAATTCTGGCAGACACCTATCTATGGATGCGCCTTTAAAAGAAGGTGAAACTTCGAGTTTATACGATGTTGTAAAATCTGGAGAATCGCCAAATCCAGACAACAATTTAATGCACGAATCGCTTAATTTAGAAATAAACAGAGCTTTAGACACCTTATCGACACGCGAAAGCGATGTTATTAAACTATTTTTTGGCTTAAGCAACGAAGCACCGATGAGTCTAGACGAAATTGGAGAAACCTTCGATTTAACACGAGAACGTGTTAGACAAATAAAAGAAAAGGGCATTAGGCGACTTCGCCATAGCTCTAAAAACAAAATATTAAAAACGTATTTAGGATAATCCTAAAACAAAACACTTTAAAACAAAAAAATATGATAAAGATTATTGTTAAAGATGGAGAACAAATAGACCGTGCTCTTAAACGCTATAAACGTAAACACCGTAATGTAAAGGTGATGCAAAATTTAAGAGACAATCAATTTTACACCAAAAAATCTGTAAAAAGAAGACGAGAAATACAAAAAGCGTCTTACATACAAGGGTTAAGAGATCAAGAAGAAATTTAGAGCCTTATACTGAAAGTTTCAGAAAACAAACTTCATATTTGTTTTCTGAAACTTTACAATTTTAAACCAAACTTATAGACACATACATGCCTTCGTTACCACGAATATTACAAACGGTGTCGTCTTCAAAAATTAAATATTGCCCCTTTATGCCCTTTAAAACCCCTGTATAATCTTGAGTTTTTTCGAAATTTAACGATTTGGGCTTTTTAGGAAACTGCAACACAGGAAATTCTATGGTTGTTTCTTCGTTATCGGTTATAAAATAAGACCGAGCTTCTTCGGGTATAAATACTTTTAATTTTTCTCGCCAAGCAACTAAGTCTTCGTCTTGAATTTCATTTTTTAGCATGGTTCGCCAATTAGTTTTGTCTGACACATGGTCTTTTAAAGCCACTTCGGTAATGCCCGCCAAATATCTATTAGGTACCTCAACAATTTCTATTGCTTCATGCGCTCCTTGATCTATCCAACGCGTAGGCACTTGCGATTTTCGGGTTACCCCAACTTTTACACTGCTAGAATTTGCCAGATATACAATGTGCGGTTGTAACTGCACTTGCTTTTCGTAAGCCAAATCGCGATCTTCTTCATCTAAATGTGCCTTACTCAACTCTGGACTCATAATCCAATCTGCCGCTTGTGGAATATCAAAAAAGCAGCTCTTACAAAATCCTTGTCGATATATTTTTTTATCGAGACCACAATGCAAACACTCATACTTAACAAATTGAAAGCGCAACGTTTTATTTAACAACTGGTTTACGTTTAAAAAGTCGTCTTTAAACACCAAATAATATTGTATTGGCGCTGCATATTCGGTTTCCATTTTTGTAAGAACACCTTGGTAAGTCATAAAAAAAAGTATTATTTTTAGTTCATAAAGATAATGTAAATATGCCAATTCCTTTAGTAAATTCAATTGCTGCTTGGTTTTTAAAAAAGCGTTTTCACCAAATTGAATTATTTTTAAAGTACCCCAACGAAGTACAACAAGAACTCCTTTTAAATTTAATAGACACCGCTAAAGACACCAAAATTGGAAAGCAATACGATTTTTCGAGTATAAAAAATTATAAAACCTTTGCGGAGCGCCTTCCTATTTCGACTTACGAAGACTATCAAGATGTTATTGAGCGTGCACGTGTTGGCGAGCAAAATATATTTTGGCCATCGCCTATAAAATGGTTTGCAAAATCCAGTGGTACAACCAGCGCCAAAAGTAAATTTATTCCTGTAAGCATAGAATCTTTAGAAGAATGCCATTATGCTGCAAGTAAGGATTTATTATGCATGTACCTAAACAATAACGAAAATTCGCAGCTCTTTACAGGTAAAAGTTTACGCCTTGGGGGCAGCAAAGAACTTTATAAAGAAAACGGCACTGTATTTGGTGATTTATCGGCCATATTAATAGACAATATGCCGCTTTGGGCAGAATTTAGTAGTACTCCTAGTAATAGAGTATCGTTAATGAGCGATTGGGAGACTAAAATGCAGGCCATAGTAGATGAAACTATTCAAGAAAATGTAACCAGTTTGGCAGGTGTCCCTTCGTGGATGCTTGTTCTTCTTAATAATGTTTTAGAAACTACTGGAAAACAAGATATTTTAGAAGTCTGGCCGAATTTAGAGGTGTATTTTCATGGCGGTGTAAGTTTTACCCCTTACACCAATCAATACAAAAAACTATTTCCCGACCTCAACTTTAGATACTACGAAATATATAATGCTTCCGAAGGTTTTTTTGCTATTCAAGATCGCAACAATTCCAACGAACTACTACTCATGCTAGACTACGGTATATTTTACGAATTTATACCTATGGATACCTACAACACCCCCGAACAGCGCATTATACCACTTAGCGAAGTAGAGTTACGTAAAAATTATGCTGTGGTAATTACTACAAATGCCGGGCTATGGCGTTACAGAATTGGCGATACTGTTAAATTTACATCGCTTTCTCCTTATCGCATTAAAGTTTCGGGACGAACAAAACATCATATTAATGTATTTGGAGAAGAGCTTATTATAGAAAATGCCGAAGAAGCTCTAAAAAAAGTATGCAAACGTACACATTCGGAAATTGTAGAGTACACAGCGGCTCCCATTTTTATGCAGGGTAAAGAAAAAGGCGCCCACGAATGGATTATTGAGTTTAAAAAAGAACCTGAAGACATAAACTACTTTAGAGAACTCTTAGATAACGCCTTAAAAGCCCTAAATTCTGATTACGAAGCCAAACGCTATAATAACATTACATTAAACAAACCAACTATACATATTGCCAGACAACAACTCTTTTACGATTGGTTAAAAAAGCATGACAAATTAGGCGGTCAGCATAAAATCCCTAGACTATCTAACTCGCGAGAATACATCGATGAATTATTAGGTTTAAATGTAATTTAAACACCTGATATTTAACGGAAATTTCACCCTAAAAATTCACTTCATCGATTAATAGAACACCTATATCTAATATTCAAACAATTCTTTTTTTTATAGCAAGTTTCGGTATATTTTTAACATGCTATTAATCGATTATCTGTTATTTTACAGTAAGTTGCAAGCTAAATTATTCCGTGCAACCAAAACAAAAAACCACTCGTTCGAGTGGTTTTTTCATTTCTATATTTTAAAGATGGCTTATTAAGAAACAGCCTTTAATTTTTTAATTGTGGACTTATTTAATTTCGCCTCTGCATACGCTTTGGTTACTTTTAATTCTTTGTCTTCAGAACTAGGTAACTCAAACATAGCATCTGTTAATACTTCTTCGCAAAGCGAACGTAAACCACGAGCTCCTAATTTATATTCAATAGCTTTTTCAACAATAAAGTCTAAAGCTCCATCTGTTATAGTAAATTGAATATCATCCATCTCGAACAACTTTTCATATTGCTTTATGATAGCATTCTTAGGCTCGGTAAGAATAGATCTTAATGTTTTTGCATCTAGCGGATCCATATAAGTTAAAACTGGCAAACGTCCGATAATTTCAGGAATCAACCCAAAGTCTTTTAAATCTTTAGGAATAATGTATTGCAACAGATGATTTTGATCGATTATATCGTCAGATTTTGAAGCACTGTAACCAACAGCTTGCATATTTAAACGCTTAGAAATATTACGTTCGATACCATCAAAAGCACCGCCTGCAATAAACAGAATATTCTCGGTATTAACCTCTATAAACTTTTGGTCAGGGTGTTTTCTACCTCCTTTAGGTGGTACATTTACAGTGGTTCCTTCTAGCAGCTTTAACAAGGCTTGCTGAACGCCTTCTCCAGACACATCGCGTGTTATAGATGGGTTATCGCTTTTACGTGCAATTTTATCAATTTCGTCTATAAACACAATACCTTTTTCTGCCTTCTCTAAATTATAATCTGCAGCTTGTAACAAACGTGTTAAAATACTTTCTACATCTTCGCCAACGTAACCTGCTTCGGTTAATACTGTAGCATCTACAATGGCTAGCGGCACATTAAGCATTCTTGCTATGGTTTTTGCCATTAGGGTTTTACCTGTACCGGTTTGCCCCACCATCATGATGTTACTTTTTTGAATTTCTATATCATCCTTAGAAGGTGATTGCAATAAACGTTTATAGTGATTATAGACCGCAACGGACATGACTTTTTTTGTTGTTTCCTGACCTATAATATATTCGTCTAAAAACGCTTTTATTTGAAGCGGCTTACGCAGCATTAATTCTGCAGACAAATCGCTATTATCTAATTGCTTAGACTCTTCTAAAACAATACCATGAGCTTGCTCGATACAACGGTCGCAAATATGCGCATCTAGACCTGCTATCAATAAATTGGTTTCAGGTTTTTTTCTTCCACAAAACGAACATTCTAATTCTTCCTTTGCCATAAATTTGTTTAAATTTCTGTTTTAAAAATAGTCGTCCTAGACTACTACTTTAACGTGTTATTAGTTTCTAGCTAATATTTCATCAATCATACCGTATTCTTTAGCTTTATCGGCTTTCATCCAGTAATCACGATCACTATCTGCATACACTTTGTCGTAATCTTGACCTGAGTGTTTGCTTATAATTTTGTATAATTCTTCTTTTAAAGTTATTATTTCTCGTGCTGTAATTTCTATATCACTAGCTTGTCCTTGAGCGCCCCCTAAAGGTTGGTGAATCATAACACGAGAATGTGTCAACCCACTGCGTTTGCCTTTAGCACCTGCACATAATAATACAGCCCCCATAGATGCCGCCATACCTGTACAAATTGTTGCTACGTCTGGCTTAATAAACTGCATGGTATCGTAAATACCTAGTCCAGCATAAACACTACCTCCTGGTGAGTTAATGTAAATCTGAATATCTTTATTAGCATCTGTACTTTCTAAGAACAATAATTGTGCCTGAATGATATTAGCCACTTGATCGTTAATGCCCGTACCCATAAAAATAATACGATCCATCATTAAACGTGAAAACACGTCCATGGCCACAGCATTCATTTGGCGTTCTTCAATAATATTAGGCGTTAAGTTTGTAGGATACATACTGCTCATAATTTTGTTGTAATATGTACTGCTTATACCTTGGTCTTTTATAGCGAATTTTTCGAATTCTTTTCCGTAATCCATAAATGTTATTTTAAATTTAAAATGAATAAAATAGGCGTTGAATACAATTTATTCAACGCCTAAATATAATGATTATTCTTTAAAAGAGTTGACTTATTTGTCTCCGTAAACTTCCTTTACAAAGTCTTCGTAAGTAACTTCTTTAACTTTTAAATTTGCTTTTTCTTTATAAAGATCCAATAATCTTTGACTAACAATTTGTTCTGAAATACGACGTGCCTCGTCTTGATTAGATAAAACTCGAGCAGCGATATCTTCTAATTCTTTATCTCCTGGATTTAACTGACCAAATTGAGCCATTTGCGCTTTAATCATGGTTTTTGCATGATCTTTAATATCATCCATGGTGATTTTAATATCGTTAGCTTCAATTAATTTTCCTTCAATTAATTGATAACGCATACTTTTTTCAGACTTTTCGTATTCTTCTTTAGCCTCGTCGTCGTTTAATTGTTTTTCGCCAGCAGTTTTAATCCATTTTTGTAAAAATTCTGCAGGTAAATCGAATTTAGTCGAGTCTATTAAATATTCGGTTATGTCGTTTAAAAGTTTTTGATCGGCTTGTTGCACGAATTGTTTTTCGGCATCTTCCTTAATCTTATCTTTTAATTCTGTAACGGTTTTTACTGTACCTTCTCCAAATAACTTATCGAATAATTCTTGATCTAAATCGGCAAGTTCGCGTTTGTTAATTTCGGTAATGGTAAATGTCACTTCAATTTCTAATCCATGAGCATCGTCGTGCGATACTTTTAAAGCATGCATTAAATCGTGATCGTCGTTATAAAGTCCTTTAGTTTTTAGGGTAATAACATCGCCTACTTTGGCACCGATAAATTTCTTAGGATTTGTTTTCCCTTTAAATTTATCTAGGGTTAATGTTACTGTGTTTTCGATATCGCGCTCTTCGTTTTTAAACGTCCCTGTAATCTCGCTATCTTCTGCTACAACATCTTGCGACACTAATTTCCCGTATTGTTTTTGGATACGTTCTACCTGCTCGTCTATCATTTTATCGTCTGCAACGATATTGTATTGTGTGATGGCTTTTTTACCTTTTAATTCTACATCGAATTCTGGTGTTAAACCCAATTCAAACTCGAACGAAAATGCTTCAGAATCCCAATCGATACCATCTTGAGCTTTAGGTAACGGCTGCCCTAGAACATCTAATTTCTCTTCGGTTAAGTATTTATTTAAAGCGTCTTGTAATAATTTATTTACCTCGTCTACCAATACTGCTTTACCATACTGCTTTTTAACCATTCCCATTGGCACATGCCCTTTTCTAAACCCAGGAACGTTTGCTGTTTTACGGTAATCGGATAAGATCTTCTCTACTTTATCGCTGTAATCTTCTTTAGCGATATCAACTTTTAACACAGCATTTAATGCATCGATGTTTTCTCTTGTAATATTCATTTTAAATGATATAAAACCCTATGCGGGCATTTAACATTAAACCTTTATCTATTTTATAGCTTTAAAAAGATAAAAAGCTTTTTAATTTTTTTAATTAAAAACGGGCTGCAAAAATAAAACATTTTTACAACCCGACAAAGTTTTTAACGTCTTGTATTTCAGACTATTTTTTATCATCTCCTACAAGACTGTATATTATAGTTTGCAGTATCGTTAGGAGGATACTAAACCAAATTGCTGTCCAAAACGAATCGACGTGAAACCCGCCGACCAATTTACTTGCCAATAGTATAATAACACCATTAATAACCAACAAGAATAACCCTAAAGTTACAATGGTTATCGGAAAGGTTAAGATCGTTAATACAGGCTTTACAAGTACATTTAATATTGCCAAAACTATGGCTACTATAATAGCAGTTACATAACTATCTACATGTACGGCAGATAGCAAATTAGATAACACGACTACTATTAATGCTGTTAAAAGAAATTTGATTATGGTTTTCATACGGTTAAAGTTTTAACCAATTTACAGAATATTTATGAAATAAATTGAATAACAGCACTGTAAAAATCGTCTGGATTTTCTGCATGCAACCAGTGTCCTGCATTTTTTATGGTTACAATTTGCGCCTTAGGGAAATGTTTTTTAATCAAACTTTCGTCGTTGGGTGAAATATACTCCGATTTATCGCCACGTAAAAACAAAGTTTCGCCTTCAAACTTAGCATACGCAGGAAGTGCTTCGCCTACCTCTTCTACCTCTACTTTCAAAACGTCTAAGTTCATACGCAGTCCTAGCTGTCCCTTTTCTACCCAATATAAATTCTTAAGTAAAAACTGGCGTGTACCAAAATCGGTAATATAGCGCCCTAAAGCTTTATCGGCTTCGCCTCTAGTTTTAATTTCCGAAAAATCTAAACTGCTTAAACCCTCTAAAATAGTATCGTGATGTACAGGATAGAATCTTGGAGAAATATCGGCAACCAACAACTGCGATACATATTCTGGATATTTGGTAGCAAATAACATTGCCGTTTTTCCGCCCATAGAATGCCCTAACAACACAATATTTTTAAGCTGTTTGGCATCGCAATACGCTTTTAAATCGTCTACTAAAAGATCGTAATTAAACGCATCGCTATGAAAGCTTCTACCATGGTTACGTTGATCGACCAAATGCACCTGAAACTCTTGTTCGCTAAATTTTGCACCTAAGGTTTTCCAGTTGTCGCTCATTCCTAAAAAACCATGTAAAATAACAAATGGCTTACCCGTTCCTAAAATATTAGAATATAATTGCATCTGGTGTTTATTTCAATTTATTTAAATACATATTTACCACGTTTTCTATACCCAAATACAAGCTTTCGGAAATTAAAGCATGACCTATAGATACCTCTAACAAACCTGGAATATTGTCTTTAAAAAACTTTATATTATCTAACGATAAATCGTGCCCCGCATTAAGCCCCAAACCTAAACGCTCTGCCAAAATCGCACAGTCCGTATAAGGTTTTACAGCTTGGGTGTTTCCTAAACTAAATTGATGTGCAAAGGCCTCGGTGTACAATTCTATTCTATCTGTACCTGTAGCTTTTGCGCCTTCAACCATTTTTAAATCTGGATCTACAAAAATAGATGTCCGTATATTATTGCGTTTACATTCGGCAATAATGTCTATTAAAAAATCTTTATGAGCAATGGTATCCCAGCCCGCATTAGAGGTTATGGCATCGTCTGCATCTGGCACTAAAGTAACCTGCGTGGGTTTAATTTCTAAAACCATATCCATAAACTTTTTAATAGGGTTGCCTTCTATATTATATTCGGTATATACTTCTGGTTTTAAATCGTAAGCATCTTGATAACGAATATGGCGTTCGTCTGGTCTAGGATGAATAGTTACACCTTCTGCACCAAAACGTTGCACATCTTTCGCAAACTGAACCACATTAGGCAAATCGCCACCTCTGGAATTTCTTAAGGTCGCTATCTTATTAATATTTACACTTAACTTTGTCATAAATCCTATTTTAATAACGCAAAAATACAAAGTAGAACAGGCTTATTGTACTATTTTTTAATTAATTTGCAAACACGTAAACTCTAGGCAAAATGAATCTTTCGGAATACATTATTAACGATATAAAACCGCTTTCGGTAACCGATAAAGTGAGCGATATGCAATTACTTTTTAATCAGCTTACTTATTCGCACATCCCTGTTATTAACGAAGAAAATTATTACATAGGCTGCATGTCTGAAGCCGATGCGTATTGTTTTGAAAGCAACAAAGACTTAAAAGAATACAGTTATGCCGCCGAAGGCTTTTTTGTAAGAGAACACACCACTTGGCTAGACGTTTTAGAAGCATTTGCCCAAAATTCGTCTAATATAATGCCCGTGTTAAATGCAAAAAACACCTACATTGGGTATTACGAATTAAACGATATTATAGCACTTTTTAACCAAACCCCATTTTTTGCTGAAGCAGGCGGTGTTTTAATTGTTGAAAAAGGCTTAGACGATTATTCCTTTAGTGAAATTAGCCAGATTGTAGAATCGAACAACGGAAAACTTTATGGGGCATTTATATCTAAAATGGAAAACGACCTCGTACAACTTACTTTAAAAATTGGCAATTCTGGTTTAAACGATATTATACAAACCTTTAGACGCTACAGTTACAACATTATTTCTGGACATGAAGAAGACAGCTACATCGAAAACCTTAAAGACCGATCGGACTATTTAAATAAATACTTAAATATTTAATTATGAAGATCGCCATTTTTGGACAATTTTATCACAAACATTCCGAAATCCCTGTCGAAATTCTTTTAAAACACCTTTTAAAGAAACAAGCAGACATATATATAGAGCGTCATTTTTTCGATCTCATTCACGACGAACTAGAAAACGACGAACCGTATTACGCTTTTAAAACTTTTGAAGTTTTAGACCACACCTACGATTTATTAATAAGTATTGGTGGCGATGGTACTATTTTGCGCGCAGTAACTTTTGTTAAAGAATTAGGCATACCCATTGTAGGTATTAACGCTGGGCGCCTTGGTTTTTTGGCCACCATACCCAAAGAACATATAGAGCAAGCTATAGACGATATTTTAGAAGGCCATTACAACATCTCGGAACGCAGTTTATTAGAAATTTCCACAACTCCCGAAAACAAAACCATCTCCGAAATGAACTTTGCACTTAACGAAATAGCTGTAAGCCGCAAAGACACCACATCTATGATTACCGTAGAAACCTCGCTAAACAACGAATATTTAACCTCGTATTGGAGCGACGGATTAATAATTGCAACCCCAACAGGATCTACAGGATACTCATTAAGCTGTGGCGGCCCCGTTATAACACCAGACACCAACAGTTTAGTTTTAACACCTATTGCACCGCATAATTTAAACGCAAGACCTTTAATTATTACCGACTCTACAGAAATTAAATTAAAAGTAAGTGGTCGGGAAGACAATTATTTAGTTTCTTTAGATTCCAGAATTGCAACCATAGACAACGACACCGTATTAACCATTAAAAAAGCAAACTTCAGTATAAAAATGATAGAGTTATTAAACGAAAGCTTTTTAAAAACCCTTCGAAAAAAACTATTATGGGGAGAAGATAAACGCAATTAAACAATAATCTGTCTGTAATTTAGTTTTTACACTAATACAAATGCATTCAATTTGTTAAGACCTAATCTTATTTGTTATATTTGCAAACTTTAAAACTTTATGAGGTACATAATCATAATTATCATTAACGTTATATGTTTTCAATCCAGCTATGCCCAAATTCACGAAATTGGCGTGTATTTAGGTGGTAGTAACTATATAGGAGACATTGGCGCCACAAATTATATATACCCAAAAAAACTGGCCTACGGTGGTATTTACAAATGGAACAGAAGCCCACGGCATTCCTGGAGAATTTCAGGAATAATAACCGATTTGGAGATGATGGACAAAAATGCTAGCGACCCACGACGTGTAGAACGTAATTATAATGGCGTTAAAACCATAGGCGAACTTTCTGGAGGTATTGAATTTACATTTACAGAATTCGATTTACACAAAACCGGCAGACAGCATACACCTTATTTATTTGGAGGTATATCGGCTACTAATTATAACGAAACTTACATCACTAACTCGGGAAGTTCATCGTTTACTGGAGACAAAAAATGGGCACTAGGCATACCCATGGCTATAGGTTACAAATACAGATTTAGCGAAGGTTTTATAATAGCCGCCGAAATTGGCGCACGTTATACCTTTACAGATAAATTAGACGGTAGCGAGTATTTCGACGAAAATACAGCTACAGATTATAGTTTCGGAAATTTAAACAATAACGATTGGTACGTGTTTTCGGGAATTACCTTAACATACACCTTTGGTAGAAATCCTTGTTATTGCATAAATTAATTACATTTTGAAAGACCAGATTAACACAGATAGACTCCCCAAACACATCGCCATAATTATGGATGGCAACGGCAGGTGGGCCAAACAAAAAGGATTAATACGTGCCATTGGTCACGAAAATGGCACCAAATCGGTAAGACAAACCGTAGAAGCCTGTGCCGAGTTAGGCGTAGAAAACTTAACCCTATATGCCTTTTCTACCGAAAATTGGAACCGTCCTAAACTAGAAGTAGAAACCTTAATGAAACTTTTAGTAAGCTCGCTTAAAAAGGAAATTAAAACCCTGCAGGACAACAACATCAAGCTAAACGCTATCGGCAATCTGTCACTTTTACCAAAAAAAGTATACAAAGAGCTATTAGAAGTTATCGACAAAACTGCTAATAATAGTAGAATGACTTTAACCCTTGCCTTAAGTTATGGCTCGCGCGAAGAACTCGTTCAGGCTATTACCGAAATAAGCAATAAAGTTAAAAATAATATAATTTCTTTAGAAAGTATTGACGAATCAGTTATAAATAAGCATCTTTACACGCAAAATTTACCAGACGTAGACTTGCTTATACGCACTAGCGGCGAACAACGCATAAGTAATTTTCTGCTTTGGCAAATAGCCTATGCCGAATTATTCTTTACTAAGGTACTTTGGCCCGATTTTACTAAGCAACATTTGTATGATGCTATTATTGACTATCAAAAAAGAGAACGCCGTTTTGGAAAAACAAGTGAACAACTTAGCTAATTCAATATCATTGAAAACATTTTTACCCTTTATTTTTACTTTATGTTTATCATTAACTTCTTTATTAGTTAATGCCCAAGTCCCTCAAAATGCCGGCACAAAATATACCATTTCGGATATTAGCGTTTCTGGAAATTCTAGCTTCAGTTCAGAAACTATAGTAACCTACTCTGGGCTTAGAAAAGGCGAAGACATTCTTATTCCTGGCGAGGAAATTAGTAACGCCATTAAAAAATTATGGAAATCGGGACTGTTTAGCGATATCGAAATTTATATAAAAAATGTAGAAGGCAATTCTGCTGCTTTAGAAATTCATTTGTTCGATCTTCCCGAGCTACGCGATGTAAAAATTACTGGTGTTAAAAAGTCTAAAATTGAAGAAATTGTAGAAGAAAACAATCTTAATGAAGGCGTAAAGGTTACAGAAAACCTTATTACAACTACAAAAAACTATCTACAAAACAAATACCAAAAAGACGGTTTTTACAATACCAAAGTAAACATAAATACCATTCCTATAGAAGACTCTATTGCTAAGCCTAGAGTTAATATGGTGGTAACTATAGATAAAGGCGAAAAAGTAAAAATAGATAACATTAACTTCGAGGGCAACACTATGTTAAGCGACAAGAAGTTAAAATCGAGTATGAAAAACACTAAAGAAAAAAAATTCTATCGTGTTTGGAAACGCTCTAAATATATTGAAGCCGATTACCAAGAAGATTTAACCAGCGTTATAGACACCTATAAAGAAAATGGGTATCGCGATGCGCGAATTATTTCGGACAGCATTAGCGTAAACAATAATAAAAACGTAACGTTAAATATTAAAGTAGAAGAAGGCGAAAAATACACCTTTGGTAACATTAGCTTTATAGGTAACACTGTTTATACAGACCAGCAGTTAGCATCTATTTTACGTGTACGTAAAGGCGACACCTACAATGGCGTTTTATTAGAAAAAGGGATTGCAGACGATACCAAACCAGATGGTAACGACCTTACCAACTTATATCAAAACAACGGATATTTATTCTCGCAAATAAACCCTGTTGAAACCAATGCCGACGGAAATGTAATCGATATGGAAATTAGAATTTCCGAAGGTAAACCCGCCTATTTCAACAACGTTACTATAGTAGGTAACGAAAAAACAAACGATCACGTTATATACAGAGAAATACGTACGCGTCCAGGCGAATTGTACAGTAAGGCCAATGTGGTTAGAACTGTTCGCGAATTAAGTCAGTTAGGCTTTTTCGACGCCGAACAATTAACACCAGATTTTAAGAATGTAAATCCGAACGAGGGTACGGTAGATATGGAGTACAAAGTTGTAGAAACTGGGTCCAGCCAAATAGAACTACAAGGTGGTTATGGTGGTGGCGGCTTTATTGGTACCTTAGGTTTATCGTTTAACAACTTTTCGTTAAAAAACATACTTAATAAAGACGCTTACAAACCGCTTCCTATGGGAGATGGCCAAAAACTTGCCCTTCGTTTACAAGCTAGTCAGTTTTACAGAACATACAGTTTCTCGTTTTCAGAACCTTGGATGGGCGGTAAAAAACCAGTACAATTTTCGACCTCTATATCGCACTCCAACCAGTTTTTATACGACAGTTCTACAGGAAGAGCAGATAAAGACAAACGCTTCAACATTACAGGAGTATCTGTTGGTTTAGCAAAACGTTTAACTGTACCAGACGATTATTTTACCTTATCGCAATCCATCAGTTATCAACATTACAACTTAAAAAACTATTACACGGGGCTATTTACGTTTGGTGACGGATTTTCTAACAACCTATCGTACACTATAGGTTTATCTAGAAACAACACCTATAACGACCCTATATTCCCTATAGGAGGATCTAACTTCAGCGTTAGTGCTAAATTATCTTTACCATACTCGTTATTCAACAATGTAGATTACGATGCGCTTGCTGAAGAATACAATGAAGATGAAGCCATTTATAGAGATCCAGATGCATCGGCAGCCGACCAACAGGCGGCTTATACTAGAATGCAAGAAATAGATCAAGAACGCTACAACTGGTTAGAATTCTATAAAATTAAATTTAAAGGAGATTGGTACACTAACATTATTGGTAAACTGGTTTTAAGACCTAGTATAGAATTTGGATATTTAGGAGCATACAACCAAGCCAGAGGTGTAATTCCGTTTGAACGTTTCTTCTTAGGTGGGGATGGTTTAGGAAGCTATAGTTTAGATGGTAGAGAAGCTATTGCTTTACGTGGTTACCCTAACCAATCTATACAACCTTTGGATAAATATGGAGAGCCTACAGACGACGGTTCGTCTATCTACAACAAATTCTCTTTAGAATTGCGTTATCCTATTACCTTAAAAGCTTCAGCTAAAATATTTGCTTTAACTTTCGCCGAGGGTGGTGCAGCTTTCAACTCGTTTAGAGACTACAATCCGTTTCAGTTAAAGCGTTCTGCAGGTGTTGGTTTACGTGTATTTATGCCTGCATTTGGATTATTAGGTATCGATTTTGGTTACGGATTCGATCCGCTTCCAGGACAAACCAAAGCCAACGGCTGGGAAACACACTTCATCATTGGTCAACAATTCTAATTTGGCACGATATTTTCTATCAACTCTAATATGAATTACTTAAAGATTTAAAAGGTATAACGTTAAAATTTGTTAATTTTGGAAACTTTAATTCAGGAAAGCACAGAATAAAATAAACCATCTGTCGTTTTAAAAGTTTACAGCTGATAAATTACTAATATGAAACAAATGAAACTAAACGTTCTTTTATTACTTACTGTAGTATGCTTACTAAGTCTTAACGCCACGGCACAACGCGGTGTAAGAATAGGTTATATCGATACAGAATATATATTAGAGAACGTACCTGAATACCAAGATGCCACAGTACAACTTAACGACAAAGTTAAACGTTGGAAAAGCGACATAGAACTTAAACTAAACGATGTTGCCCAAAAACGTAAAAACTTAAGCAACGAAAAGGCATTACTCACTAAAGAGCTATACGAAGAACGCAAAGAAGATATCGATTTTGAAGAAAAAGAAATATTAGACTATCAACAAAAACGCTTTGGTCCTAACGGCGATTTAATGCTTCAAAAAAAGCAATTAATACAACCCATACAAGATCAAATTTTTGCAGCAGTGCAAGATATAGCAGCCTCTAAACAATACGACTTTATATTCGATAAGTCAGCTGATGTAGTCATGTTATACTCTGCAGAACGCTACGATATAAGCGAATTGGTATTACGAAGCATAAGCAGAGCCTCGAAACGCCAACAAGCCCAAAACAAAGCAGCAAGACGAGCAGCCGAAGCCGAAGAAGTTGTACCAGACTACAACCCTGAAGCCGAAGCCAGAGAACAAGCTTTAGAAGAAAAACGACAAGCCAGAGAAACCCTAGAAGATCAACGTCGCCAAGAAATTTTAGAAGAACGCGCCGCTAAAAAAGCCGAGGCCGAAGCCCGAAGACAAGCTATTATTGACCAAAGAGAAAAAGAAAGGCAAGAAAAATTGGACGCAAGAAATAAAGTTTCAGAAAATAATGATACTTTAGAGCCCTCCGAACTTAACGAAGACGGAACACCAAAAACTAAAGAACAAATTTTAGAAGAACGTAAAGAACAAAAATTAAGAGATCGCGAAGCAAGACAACGGGAACTAGAAGAACGCAAACAACGCATTTTAGAAGAACGTGAAAAAGCAAAACAAGAACGCGAAGCAAACGAGAACAATACAACAAATAACGAAGACAGTAATTAACTAAATTTTATACACAAATTAATACTTTAAAAATGAAACAAATCAAAACCCTTTTAATTGCAACTGCTTTATTTATTGGAGCAACATCTTTTGTACAAGCACAAAGTAAAGTTGCCCATATTAACACCCAAGAATTGGTATCTGCAATGCCAGAAATGAAAGCCGCACAAGCGCAAATGGATAAGTTGGGTAAAACTTACGAAGCAGACATTAAAAATATGGCGACTGAACTTGATACTAAAGTAAAACAGTACGACGCAGAATCTTCTACAAAAACACAAGAAGAAAACGCTAAGCGTGTGCAAGAAGTACAGTCTATGGAGCAAAACATTCGCCAGTATCAAGCTCAAGCTCAAAAAGACATGCAACAAAAAGAAATCGATCTTTTAAAACCAATTACCGAAAAAGCTAAAGCTGCAATTTTAAAAGTAGCTAGAGCTCAAGGATTCGAGTATGTATTAGATTCTTCTCAAGGTAGTGGTGTAATCATGGCCGATGGTAAAAACTTATTAGCTGATGTGAAAAAAGAATTAGGTTTCTAATTATACACTTAAGAAATACTAAAAAAGCCACTTTATATAAAGTGGCTTTTTTTTATTTTTGACCTCATGAGCAAACAACCCATAGGCATATTCGATTCTGGTGTAGGTGGCACTTCTGTATTTAAAGAAATACAGGCCCTGTTACCACACGAAAACACAATTTATTTGGCCGATAGTGCCAATGCGCCTTATGGCAGTAAATCGCCGCAAGACATCTTAAATTTAAGTATTAAAAATACCGAGTGGCTTTTAAACAAAGACTGTAAACTTATTGTAGTAGCTTGCAACACCGCTACAACTAATGCCATTTCGGAACTTAGGCAAAAATATAACATTCCATTTATAGGTATAGAACCAGCAATTAAACCGGCCTCCTTAAACAGCAAAACCAAAGCGGTAGGTATATTGGCTACAAAGGGTACATTAAGTAGTAAACTATTCCATAATACAAGTAGCTTATACAGCAATGGCGTACAGGTAATCGAGCAAATAGGCGAAGGTATTGTGCCATTAATTGAGGAAGGCAAAGCTTTAAGTCCTGAAATGGAAACCTTGCTTAAACGTTATTTAAAGCCTATGATTACTGCAAATATCGATTATTTGGTACTTGGGTGTACGCACTACCCTTATGTGCTTCCTTTGCTTTTAAAATTGCTTCCGAAACACGTAAAAATTATCGATTCTGGTGAAGCTGTTGCAAAACAAACCAAAGCCGTACTAGTACACAATAACACGTTAAATACGTCCGCATCTTTAGGGAAACATCTCTTCTACTCTAATGCATCTACTAGTGTTATGGAAACGCTGTTAGGCAAGCCTTACCAAGTAGACTATTTAAAGTTTTAAAGCTTCGTTCTTAAAAACCGAATTTTATTCTTTAAACCAACTTGAATAGGTAATATAATTATCGGCGATTCTGTGTATTTCTCCCGAAATGAGGTCCTCACTAATATCCTTTACTTTAACAGCAGGAACACCAGCATAAATACTTCCAGACTCGACTATAGTATTTTTTGTAACAACTGCACCCGCAGCTATTATAGAATTACTTTCAACAATACAATCGTCCATAATAATGCTACCCATACCAACCAACACATTATCGTGTATGGTACAGCCATGTACAATAGCATTATGCCCTATAGACACATTGTTACCAATGGTTGTGGGCGACTTTTGGTAAGTGGCGTGAATAACAGCACCATCTTGTATGTTAACTTTATTGCCAATTTTTATGTAATGAACATCACCGCGAATTACAGCATTAAACCAAACGCTACACTGAGTACCAAAAGACACTTCTCCTACAATTGTAGCATTTTCTGCAATAAAACAATCGTCTGGTATTTGAGGGGCGTGACCACGAACAGATTTAATAACCATGATAAAACTTAGTATTAGTTAACCGAAGGACAATCGCACTCGTATTTAATTTTTCTACAATTAAAATTAAAACCAAGCGTAAACTGATGAAAACCACCATTATCAAAAACCACTGCATTAGATTGATAAGTGTATGTATATGCGAACATAAACTGCTTATAATTTACACCCACAAGTGGCGAAAAATATTGGGCATTTTTATACACGTCGTCTGAAACAGCATCTAAATCCGGATTGTCTGCACGGTCTAAACTACGTCTGTAAGACAACCCTAAATATAAACTTGCTGTATCGAAGTTTTGATACAATTTGATATTAGCATCTATTAAAGACTCCTTTGTTCCTTCTTTATATTGATATAGTATAGACGGTTCCCACGACAGCCCTTCCAGTCTGGTGCTAAATACCGAACCTACAGAAAATAAATAACGTCTTAAATTACTGGTAACCTCAATATCGTTGTTAACGCCTTCGTTGTTAATTAAATTTTTAACTGTAGCGTGTATGTACGTATTTAAAAAATGATAAGACATTCCAAAATCGATATTAAAATCTAATGCACTTTGGTCTATTCCAGCTATTATTGGGTCGTAACCACCATCGATAAACGCCGACTCGTCTAAACGGTATTGTACAACTCCAGCACTTAAACCAAACGACAACATGTTAAGATCTAGTTCGTTTCTAGAAAACATTAAGTGATGGGCATAAGTTGCATAAGCACCACTTTGCGAATGGTAACCGTTTTTATCGGTATATAAAATACCACCCACAGCAGAGGGGCTATCCCCTATACGGCTATTTGCACTCAAAGTCATAAGTCTAGGTGCATCGTCTGTTCCTAACCATTGCTGTCTTGCCGTTAAGCGCACTTTGGCACAGTTGGCTACACCGGCCATAGACGGATGGATTAGGTAATAGTTATCTGTTAAATAATCTGAGTAAATTGGAAGTCCTTCTTGTGCACGACAAAAGGGTATTACGACCATAAAAAAAAGGAAAACCTTTAGTGTTTTTAATGTCATTGTTTTATTACCGTTTGCTATTAGTAGTTATTAGGGACCAAAAAAAATGGCTATACTACCCCGAATGGTTCAAATATATAAATTATAACCAAGAGATTTCAGATATATTTTACTGATATTACGTAAATCTTAAAGAAAAACTCAAAAGACGACTGCTATTTATCAGCACTTTAGCTTTTTCACCAGAAAAACCTAAATTATTTCTAAAACTGAAATAAAGAATCTGCACGCACTAGCAATAAGCCTAAAACCGCCTTTTTAGAACCGTTAGTTTTCGTATTTTTGTAAAAATTTTAGATCATGAAAACATATAGTGTTTCTATACAAGAAACCACAAATCCAGCAATATTAAAATTCGAACTCAATCAATTTATCACAAAATACCAGAGCTTTGAATTTAATAATATAGACGAAGCCAAAATATCGCCTCTAGCACAACAATTGTTTTATTTACCATTTGTAAAAAAAGTATATATATCTGCCAACTTTATAGCTATAGAACGTTATAATATTGTAAACTGGCCAGATGTACAAGACGAAGTTGCCACGCAAATTGCCGATTATTTAAACAACGGTGGTACTGTAGTTATTGAAGAACAAGCTCCTAAAAAAACAGCGGTAACCGTTTACGCCGAAAGTACACCCAACCCTGCTGTACAAAAATTTGTTGCCAACAAAAAACTAGTAACAGCCTTATTTGAATTCACCTCTATAGACGATGCAAAATTATCGCCTTTAGCTCAAGAATTATTTCATTTTCCGTTTGTAAAAAGTGTTTTTATAGACGAAAATTACGTTTCTATTACAAAATACGATATCGCAGAATGGCAAGACATTACGCTAGAACTACGCGAATTTATTAGAAGTTTTATAGAACAAGGTAAAGAGGTTGTTAGTCCAGAAGCTACTGAAACTTTAGAAAAAACAACAGCACAAGTCGATAAAAAATTTGACGCATTAGACGACACTTCTAAAGAGATTATAAACATATTAGAAGAATATGTTAAACCAGCGGTTGCTAGCGATGGTGGTAATATTCAATTTCAAGATTACAACCCGAACACTAAAACGGTACAGGTTATTTTACAAGGTGCTTGTAGCGGATGTCCGTCGTCTACTTTCACTTTAAAGAATGGTATAGAAAACATGCTTAAAGAAATGTTACACGATAAAGTAGAACGGGTTGAAGCCATTAACGGGTAAGCAACTTTAACAATTCATTATCAAGACTATAGATATAGTATTTGTAATTTTAAGAGAACCACTTAAATTTAAAAATTATGTCTATTTTAAAAGTTATTGAAATTCTTGCCAATTCTAATAAAAGTTGGGAGGATGCTACAAAAAAAGCAGTAAAAGAAGCTGCAGCAACCGTAAAAAACATTAAGTCTGTGTATGTTAAAGAACACAGTGCAACGGTTAAAAACGGAGATATTGATGAATACCGTGTTAATGTAAAAATCACCTTCGAAGTGAATCATTAAATACTAATTCTAAAAACTAAAAAGCACTTTTGATATATCAAAAGTGCTTTTTGTTTATACTTATTTTACTTAGGTTATAACTTAGCTTTTAAAATGTTTTGTTAGCTTTGCCTATTATAAAAAATCAATAAATTAAATACATGGAAAAAAAGTTAGAATTAAGTTATTGGACAGAAAAAATAATAGATTTTGGTAGCACTTACGGTTTAAAAATTATTGGTGCTATTGCCTTTTGGATTATTGGTTCTTGGGCTGTTAAAGCGATGCTTAATGCCACTAAAAGAATCATGGCTAAAAGTAATTACGAAGAAAGCCTTCAGAAGTTTTTACTAAACCTGATTAGCTGGGTTTTAAAAATATTATTGATCATTACCATTTTAGGCGTATTAGGTGTACCAACAACATCGTTTGCCGCTGTTATAGGTGCCGCTGGTTTAGCCATTGGTTTAGCCCTACAAGGCTCTTTAGCTAACTTTGCTGGTGGTGTATTAATAATGTTATTTAAACCATTTAAAGTTGGCGATTACATTGAAGCCCAAGGCGAAGCCGGCACAGTAAAAGAAATTCAAATTTTCACCACACATCTTAACACACCACAAAACAGATTGGTTATAGTACCAAACGGGCAACTATCTAACGGTAACATTACTAATTACAGCGCCGAAGACAAAATACGTTTGGATATGATTGTTGGAGTAAGTTATGATGATGATATTAAGAAAACAAAAGAGGTATTAATGAATGTTTTAACCTCTAATCCAAAAGTATTACAAGATCCTGCTCCTTTAGTTGCGGTAACCGAATTGGGCGAAAGTTCTGTTAACTTTGCTGTAAGAGGTTGGGTAAAAACAGCCGATTATTGGGATGTTCACTTCCAAAATACCGAAACCATTAAATTAGACTTAGATGCTGCTGGTATAGAAATTCCTTACCCACACTCTGTAGAAATTCAGAAAGAAGCATAATGTTATTTAGATTTTGGTTTTAAAGCCACAAAATCTTTTAAATAATAAGGTTCAAAATAAGCGACATCTTCGATGTCGTTTTTTTTGTACTTATATTCGGCTAACATTCCCATTTCTCTGGCCGATGGCAATTTATCCTCTATAAAAACAGCATTGGGGTGCGTTATTAAGGTTTTAGTTTTAGCCACACCATTACCTATAAAATAAACTATACCTTGTTCTAAATAATCGCCATACGAATTTTCATTTAAAACCTCAGCTTCTATAGCGCGAATAGCATTGTAATTAGTATCGTAAATAGCCGAATATACTTCCATGCGTCTTGCGTCTAGCATAGATATGATAACACCACTTTCTGGCTGCATTTGATGTGCTAAAGCCTCTAAAGTAGATACAGAAATTAATGGAATATTAAGCGCATAACTCAATCCTTTAGCAGACGATACGCCTATGCGAAGCCCTGTGTAAGACCCAGGCCCTTTACTAACAGCAATGGCATCTAAATTATTAGCCTCTAAATCATTCGATTGTAATATCTGTTCTATATAAGTATGCAAACGCTCTGCATGCGAATAGTTTTTGTCGTTATCTTCCAATAATGCAAAAGTCTCACCATCTTTAGATAATGAGACCGAACAGTTTGTAGTTGCTGTTTCTATGTTTAGTATTAACGCCACGTTTTATTCTTCTTCTTTATCGTCTTCTGCTTTGTACCCCACTTTATCGCCACTGTTTAACGATTTAGAAACGGTATTGTAAGGTCCTGTAATAACTTGATCGCCTTCTTGTAATCCCGAGGTAATTTCAATATTTGAATTGTCTTGAATTCCTGTGGTAACCACTCGTAATTTAGCTACATCGCCTTCTTTAACAAAAACACATTCAAACTTTTTATCGGTATCCTCTACCTTTGGTTTTGGGGTGCCTGGTTTTACTGTGGTTGTATCGTTTTTTATTACAATAGCGCTTATAGGCACGCCAATAATATCTAATTTTTTGTTGGTAATAATATCTACCGTAGCCGTCATACCTGGTCTAAATGGAGAATAAGACGCTGGTTTGTCTTTCACCAAATCGGCATACGATTCTTCTAGAATTCTTACTTTAACTTTAAAATTGGTAACCTGGTCTGAAGTTAGTTCGCCATCTGCCGAATTCGCTATTTCGGTAACAATACCTTTAAACTGTTTTTTTAAATACGCATCTACTTCAACAATGGTAGAATCGCCAATCTGAACCTTTACAATATCGTTCTCGTTCACATCAACTTCTACTTCCATATTATTTAAATTCGCCACTCGCATAATCTCGGTTCCAGCCATTTGTTGCGTACCTACTACGCGCTCTCCCAATTCGGCATCTAATTTAGATATGGTACCGCTCATTGGAGCATAAATTGTTGTACGATTTAAATTGTCTTTAGCTTCTGTTACCGTAGCACCAGCACTTTGCATATTAAAATACGCTGAGGCTTTATTGGCTTCGGCAATTTCGTAAGTAGACACGGCTTTATCCCAATCGGCTTTAGAAATAATGCCTTTATCGTAAAGTTGTTTGTTTCTATCGTAATTGGCTTTAGCCTCTTTTAAAGATGCCAATGCTTGATCCAGACCAGATTTAGCATTTTGTAGCGTTGCTTGCGAACGATTTAAACTAGATTGATAAATATCTGGATTTATACGTACTAATAAATCGCCCTTTTTTATTTCTTGTCCCTCTTTTACTGGCAGTTCTATAATTTCCCCTGAAACCTCGCTAGACAATTTCACCTCTACTTCTGGTTGAATTTTACCAGTAGCCGATACGGTTTCAATAATATCTAATTTTGAAATGTCTTTGGTTTCTATCTCTTTAAAATGGCCTTGTTTGCCAAACCAGCCTGCTTTTTTTCCTACAATTAGCAAAGCGAGTATAACAACGACTAAAGAAATAATTAAGGTAAGTTTTTTCCTGCTCATGAGTTTTGGTTAGTTAATTTCGTCTATTGGGATTCCAAAATAGAATTCTAAAACTTTAAGTTTAAAAATGTACTCGTATTTTGTTCTTACCACATCAGACTGTGCATTTTCGTATTGAATGGAAGATTGATTAAAATCGAATGCATTAGACAAGCCTACTGTATAACGCTCTTCGGCATACTCGTAAGCCAATTGTCTTGCCTCTGCGGTTTGTTTAGCAGCATCGTAAGACAAACGAGCCGATTTAGCATCGTTATACGCCTGATACACTGTGGCCTCTAAATCTAAATTGGCTTGCTCTAACAGGTACTTAGAACGCTCTACATTTACTTGACTACGCTTTACATTATTTCTAGTAGCTAGTCTGTTAAAAATAGGAATATTAAGCTGCAATCCAAACGATGTACCATCAAAAGTGTATAACTGATCTATAAAAGGCATTCTAGACCCAGAATAAATAACTTCTCCTGTTAATGGACTAACTATAACCGTAGATGGATCTACATTTGTACTAGACCATCTGGTGTTATACCCCATAAAAGCAGAGAGTGTCGGGTAATAATCGGTTCGTGCCAACTCTAAATCTTTTTGTGCCAACTGATAATTCATATCGGCAATTTTAACATCGTAAACTTCTTCTTTAGCTTTAGCAATAATTTCGTTAGCGTCTTTATCTAAAATATCATCCGAAAAAATACCATAATCTTCTTCTACAACATCAAACGTTTGGTAATCTTCAATTTTAAGCAATTGTGCTAAACCCACTCTAGAAATAAACAAATTGTTTTCTGCGGCAATAATTTGTTGTTTTTGGGTTGCATCGGTCGCTTTAATTTCAAGTAAATCGCCTTGTGGCAATACCCCTGCATTCACTAACTCCTGAGTTCTTTCTAAATTTTCTTTAGTAATTTTATTTTGAGCTTGTAACACTTTTAATTGCTCTTTATTAAATAAAATCTGCACAAAAGCATTAGCAACATTTATAGAAATGTCGTCTTTCATTTTATCTAATTGATACTGACTTGCCAACACATTTAATTTTGAACGCTGTAAATTTTTCCAGTTTTGAAGCCCTGCAAAAAGATTCACCCCCGAGTTTACTCCGCCACTTAACGATTTAAACGTTTGGTTTTCGAACTGGTTTGTTGCCGGGTTAATGTTAGAACCTGTGTTGATATTATATGATGAATTTGCCGATAAGTTAGGCAAAAAGTTCATGACTGCCTGATTTTTATCTATATCGGCCAATTGCGTATCTAACTCCGACTGCTTTATGGTAATGTTATTTTCAAGAGCGTAATCTACACATTCTTGAATGGTCCATTTATTATTGTTCTGGGCTTGTAATGTAATTCCTCCTAAAAGAAAAGCGCCTATTAAGATAATTTTTTTCATAATCATTATATATGTCTAGATAGGTATTAAAGTGTTACACTGCTTTACAAAAAATTATTGCGCATATTTTGGAGTGCCTTGAATTTGGTTCCAAACTTTAATTTTATCCGATTTTGATAGTCCTTCTTTTACTTCTACAAAAATACCATCGCTAATACCTAACTGCACATCTTTTCTTTCAAAATTCTGATTTCCTGTTTCTATCTCTACAAAAGGTAATTTGGTTTTATCGTCGTACTGTACCAAAGCCTCATTAATAGCCAAAACATTTTCGGCTTTGTCTAAAATAATAGAAGCATTGGCGCTTAAACCTGCTCTAATAAAAGTGCTATCTATTTTTTTAAGTGTACCTTTAATTTCGAATTGAATAGCACCATTTTCTTCAACGCCTTTAGGAGCGATGTAATCTAAAATAGCATCAAATTTTTTATCTTCAATAGCACCTACCGTAATTTCTAATGGCAGATTTTCTGTTATTTTACCTACTTCACTTTCGTCTACTTTCCCTTCAAAAATCATTTTGTTTACATCGGCTAACGACGCTATAGATGTTCCTTCGTTAAAATTATTAGCCTCTATAACTTGGTTTCCTTCCTTTACAGGAACATCTAAAACCATTCCCGAAACGGTAGATCTAATAAGTGTTTGGGCGATGTTTCCTAAACCAGAAGTGGTTCCTGTTTTTATAATGTCGTAATTTTGTGTGGCCGATTTTAAATTAATTTCGGCTTGTGCTACTGCTTGTTTGGTTTGCAAGTAGGTGTTTTTGATGCTTTCGAAATCATTTTCAGAAATCACACCTTTTTCGAACAATGCTTTTTGACGCTGGTAATTAGACTCTTGTGTTTCTAAATTAATTTTTGCGGTTTGCAAAGCTGTTTCGTTTGTAGAAATGGCGTTTCTAGCACTGGCCAACGACGATACGTTTGGGATAACTCTAATTTTTGCTATTAAATCGCCAGACTTTACATACTCGCCCGCCTCGATATAAATTTCCTCTATTACTCCAGAAATATTAGGTTTAATAAGCACTTCTTCCTTAGGAACAATATTGCCTGTAGCAACAGTTTTAACAGTAATGGTTTGCTCTACTGGCGATTCTGTGGTGTAAGTTATAGGATCTTCCTGATTTTTTTTCCACAAGTAAAATAAAGCGATCCCGAATACTGCAACAATTAGGACCAATACGATAACGGTAGTTGTTCTTTTCATTTTATACGACTTCTATTTCTTTTTTTAATCTATTCTTAATGCGTCTACAGGTTTCATTTTAGTGGCGCTATTGGCTGGTATTAACCCGGCCAACAGACCAGAAACTACTAATATTATTAAGGCTGTAAATACGACAGACATGCTTACACTAGGGTTTACAAAATTGTCTACAGGCCCCATTTGGTCTAATAGATAATTCATAAGCCAAATAACACCCGCAGCAAACGAAATACCTACCATACCAGAGATAATGGTTAATATTAAACTTTCTTGTAAAATTTGCGATTTTATAGTCCATGGCGAAGCGCCCAAAGCACGTCTTACGCCAATTTCTTTCGTACGTTCTTTAACCACGATAAGCATGATATTGCTAATTCCGATAATACCCGACATAAGTACTAGCGCCCCTACAAAATATCCTACAAAACTTAATATAGAAAACAGACCATTAACACGCCCAAAGGCTTCAGACAAATCGAAATTACCAATAGCTCTATCGTCTTTCGGATCTATTTTATGTCTTGCCTTTATGATATCGAAAATTTTAGGTTTCAATTCGGTGATACTGATACCGTCTTCGCCAGTAATCGCCATCCAATCTACGCTATCGCCACTATTAAAAGCTTGTCCAAACGAAGTAAAAGGCACAAAAATAGTATTGGCATCTTCTTCCTGATCGCCTTGGCTATTAGCAGCTTTAAAGGTACCAACCACCATAAAATTTACACCATTAATTTTAATGTAAGTCCCTATAGGATCTTCATCTTTATCGTAAAGCCCTTTTACAACATCTTTACCAATAACACAGGATTTTCGTTTACTGTTTATATCGGAATAACTTATAAATCGGCCACGGGTAATATCCATAGGCTGCTGATTGATGTACTCTGGATAATCGCCATTAACCTGAAACGCTCCTGTTTTAGTACCTCGCGTTACATTATTATCGCCATTAAAGCCTCCTAACTGATTTCTAGGAGACACATATTTTAACTCTGGTATTTGAGCTTTCAAAGCCTCTACATCGCTAAGTTTATAAGTAAAAGACCGACCTTTAGGAAGCCCTTTATAAGAAATAGAAGTGCGTTGCGCCCACATAAACATCGAGTTTGTGGCAAAATTCCCGAAATCGGCAGTTACGCCGTTTTTTAATCCGTTGGTTAACGCTAATAACAATACCAAAATGGTAATGCCCCAGAACACTCCAAAAGCCGTTAAAAACGTTCTGAATTTATTAGCACTTAACGCTTCTAATATTTCATTCCATCGATCTTTACTAAACATCTTATTCGTCTCTTAAAGCTATTATGGGTTTAATTTGTGCTGCTCTGTAAGCTGGGAAAAAACCAGCCAGTGCTCCCGCAAATACTAATATAAATACGGTAGTTAAGGCGGTATTAAAATCTACTTGCGGATATTTAATAAAATCGCTTTCTATTAAGGGACCTACAAGTTCTAACAAGGCTAAACCTAAAATAAGGCCGAACAAGCCCGAAAACATTGTTACAAAAACCGATTCTTGTAAAATCATACCCACTATAGACATGGGTTGCGCGCCTAAAGCCTTACGAATACCAATCTCTTTTGTACGTTCTTTTACAATAATTAGCATGATATTACCAACCCCTACCACACCAGCAATAATGGTACCTATACCCACAAACCAAAATACCGCAGAAATGGTATTTATTAAGGTATAGATTTGCTTGGCTTCCTCCATGGTATTATACACACGTATGGCATTGGTATCGTCTGGTGCTACGGTATGCCTAATTTTTAAATCGTTTTCTATAGCCTTCGTAATCTGCTCTGAGGCGACCACAGCTTCATTAAAATTATCCGATATGTTTAAGGTAAACATCATGTTACGGATATTGTCTGCGCCGTTAAACGCACGTTGGGCAGATGACAACGGAAGAAACACTTTGCTCTCGTCGCGCTCTCCTCCCGGATCGAAAAAGACACCTACAACTTTGTAACTAATACCGTAAAGCGAAATTTCTTTGTTAATCGGATCTTCATCTTTAAACAAATCCTTTTTTACACGATTACCAATAACCGCTACTTTTTTAGCGCCTTCTACATCGGCATTATTTATAAATCGCCCTTGTCCAATATCTGCATTTTCTATAAACTGGTTTCCGGGTAAAATACCTTGAATGCGATAATTTCCCGATTCGTTTTTATAATTTACAAGTCCGCCCCAAATCGTATAAAACGACGATTTATGTTCTATTTCTTTATCATACTTTCTAGCAATGGTATTGAAATCGCTATTTTTAAATTGAATTTGACGCCCTGGATTTAAGCCTTTATACTCCTTAGTTGTAGACCCCGCCCAAATACTTATTAAATTTGATGCATCGCGCTGAAACTGAGAGGTAACACCATTTTGAATACCCGTACTAAAACCCAACAAAATTACCAAGATAAAAATACCAGATGCTACAGAAAGCCCAGTTAGAAAAGTTCTTAATTTATTCTTTCTAAGGGTTTCAAAAATTTCTTGCCAACGTTCTATATCAAACATTTGCTAAAGCTCTAACTTGTTCTACTTTGGTATCGTTTATAATTAAACCATCTTTTAAGTTCACAATACGTTTGGTCATTTGGGCAATATCAGGTTCGTGAGTTACAATAAGTATGGTTCGGCCTTCATCGTTAATGCCTTGAATAAGATCCATAACCTCGTAAGATGTTTTGGTATCTAAAGCTCCCGTAGGTTCGTCTGCCAAAAGCACTTTAGGGTCGCTAGCTAAAGCACGGGCAATAGCAACACGTTGTTTTTGCCCCCCAGACATTTCGTTAGGTAAATGGTGCGACCATTCTGCTAAACCCACTTTCTCTAAATAATGTGCTGCACGTTCTATACGTTCTTTTCGTTTTATACCTTGATAATACAATGGCATAGCTACGTTATCTAAAGCCGACTTATAATTAATTAAATTGAAGGATTGAAAGATGAATCCTAAAAATTTATTTCTGTAATTCGCTGCAATTTTTTCGTTAAGATTTTTAATAGGAACACCATCAAGTGTGTACGAGCCCGAATCGGCTTCGTCTAACATTCCTAAAATATTAAGCAAGGTAGATTTACCTGAACCAGAAGACCCCATGATGGATACTAACTCACCCTCTTTAACATTAAAATTTATTCCTTTTAATACATGAAGCGAATTGCTTCCCATGTGGTAAGACTTATGTAAATCTTTTATTTCTATCATATTACATACTTAACGATTGCAATGTTAAACAAATATGGATTTAGATTATACTAAAAATTTGTTAAGACTTCGCTTGTATTCTATTAAATAGACTACATATAAATAGACTGTAAATTCGTTAAGTTGTTACACCAAAAATCAATTATTTTTTCGAGGTATTAAATTTTCTGTATAATGCATAACCAATCCCTGCAATTAACACATATGGAATAGCCATTAAATATACAATACCATCGTTTATGCCTTTTGCTGTACCTTGTCCTTCTTCAGATTCTAAAACAGCACGGCACATGGCACATTGTGCTTCGACAGGAAGCACTGCAATAACTACTAAAATAAAAAATATAACCTGTTGCTTTTTCATAGCTAAGCGTAATAAGGAGAAATTAAGATATACACCAAAACCCCTGTAACAGCCACATATAACCACAACGGAAATGTAATTTTTGCTATTTTACGGTGTTTAACCACATCGTTGGTTATACCTCGCACATAAGTTATAAGTACAAACGGAATAACTATTATAGAAAGTATAATGTGTGTTATTAAAATAAAGTAATACGCATATTTTATAATGCCTTCGCCTCCAAATTTAGTAGAATCGCTAGTCATATGATATGCCACATACATTACTAAAAACAAAGATGACAAAACCATAGCAAACTTAATAAGTAGCTCGTGGCGTTTTACATTCTTTTTTCGAATGGCATTAAAGGCCAAAATTAAAACCAATGCTGTTAGCGCATTTATACAAGCATAAATAGGCGGCAAAAAACTTAAAGGCTCCACATTGGGCAGCTTAACACCAAATAAAATGGCTACAGCCACCGGAATGGCAATAGATAGCACAACAATCCATTTGTTATACTTCTGGGCTTTGGCAAGATCTACAGTATTATTCATTTAAAAGTTTTTTTATGTCTTCTTTAAGCATGCTAATTTCTTCGGCTTCGCCATCTTCACTAAATTTATCTGCTTCGGAAATGGTACCGCGATAATAAATTTTAGGATTACCATACGCGTCTGTTCTAGAACGAATAAATCCTTTTTTATCGATTAGCGCAAAATTTCCAGAATGCTCGAAACCACCAGCCACATTGTCGTCTTGAGCAGTATAGAGGTTAAAACCTGTGTTTGCTAAACTATAGATAGCGTCGCGATCTCCTGTTAATAAATTCCAATTCGGGTTAGTAATTTTATAATCGTTGGCATACGATTTTAAGACTTCTGGCGTATCGTGACTGGGATTGATTGTAAACGATGCCACACCAAAATTGTCAATGCCTTTAAAATGATCTTGAAGCTGCACCAGATTTTGATTCATTATTGGGCAAATTGTTGGGCATGTTGTAAAAAAGAATTCTATAACATACACCTTATCTTCGTAATCTTTATTTGTAATTATTTCACCATTCTGATTTGTAAAACGGAACTCCGGCACTTGCTTTGGTGCACCGTTAATCTCTAAAAAAGCAAGTTTTTCGGTAGATGTGAAATTATTATCTGGCACATTACTCATTCTATCACTTCTGGTAATGTCGTTATTTTTTATACGGTCTACTATTTTAGGGATGAAAATAATACCAAACACCAAAATAATAAAGGCAATACCTACATAAGAATAATTAGATTTACTGCTCATAACTTCCTTTTAAATCGTTTTCTCGTCTAGATGATGAATCGAAATTACCTTTTCGCTTTTGGCGGTATTCGGTAAAAAGTATTCTTACATCTTCGCTCATTTTATTTTTTAAATCGGCTACTTTAATGATGTCATAGCTACGTTTTTCGTAAGCCGCTTGTTGTTTTGCCAACTCGTTATCGCTTCTGTCATCTAATCGGCCACGCAAGTTGAGTTCTTTATCTATAATAAAAACGGCATTGGTAGATAAATCGTCTGCAAGCCCATCTTCTGCTTTTAAACTATTATAAACCGCGTTTATATTGGTAGCATTTCCAAACACAAAATGCCAATAGTCAAGCGTTTCGTATTTCATTAATTCACGCCTTAACGTCAAGGCTTCCTGCTTGGCAGATTCTGGCAACACAATTACTACCTGAAACGTTTTAAATCCTTTAAACTTATCGTAAATCAGTTCCTTTAAATTAGAAGCCCCTGTAAGTTGCTCCATAGGTTGTGCTCCAAAAAAACCTAATACCGTTAAATGATCTTGTAATTTTACCTTTTCATTATCCACGGTTCCAAAAGCCCCTAATTCTTGCACGCCTTCATCTAAAACATCTAAAGTATTGTAATTGTGCTTGGCGGGATAGAGCAGCAATAAAAACGTAACCGGTAAAAAAAACAGTATGATTAATACTGCGTATCTCTTAATTTTTTTTAAATCCATATAGCTTAAAGAAACGACATTTTACTTAGGCTTAACGCGTTTATATTGTGGTGCAAAAATAAAAAAGACGGTTTAAAAAACCGTCTTAATATATTGTTTTAACACTAGGAGTCTTTTAAGACTAAAAATCGTGTGTTATAAAACCAGAAGAATATACATCGTGCACGTAACCACCTTCTTGTAACAAGATAAATACAAGGTAACATATTAGAAAAACACCTGTCCAAACAATGGCGCGTCTTAAACCTGGTAATTCGTCACGTAAGTGCATAAAATCCCAAGCAATATAATATGCTTTAACAATGGTTAAAATAATGAAAATCCAGTTTAAAGCTTTCATGCCCAAAACGTAGCCCATTAAAAATTCTGGCTTGTATATACCAAGAATTACTTCTATTGCTGTTATAATTGACAAGAAAATTAATACGCCCCAAATTTTTTGAATATTGGATTTAAATTTTAATGCGCCTCTAAATATTTCTAATTTATGCTCGTGTGCCATTTTACTTTTTGAATTAAATCTTAAAAATTATACTAAGTAGAAGAATGTGAATACAAATACCCAAACTAAATCTACAAAGTGCCAGTATAAACCAACTTTTTCTACCATTTCGTAGCTACCTCTTCTTTCGTAAGTACCTAAAATTACATTAAAGAAAATAATGATATTTAATACAATTCCAGAAAATACGTGAAATCCGTGAAATCCTGTTATAAAGAAAAAGAAATCGGCAAAGATAGGAGCGCCATATTCGTTTACGTGAAGATTCGCACCTTCAACCACTAGCTTTCCGTTGTTTTTTAACTGTTGTATAGACTCGCTTCTAGACAATACGGTTTTATGTCCGTTTTCGTCTAACAATTCTGTTCTTACTAAAATATCTTCGTTAGCTTCTAAACCTTTAACCACTTCATCTACGGTATAAGTTGGCAAAGTGCCTTCGTTTACAAACCATAATCCGCTTTTACGCTCATGTTGTGTTCTTTCGGCATGGCTATCGGCAACAGCGAAATCTCTAATAGCTACACGATGTCCTTCTGCATCTACAAACTGTAATAGGTTACCAGAACGTGTTTGCACAGCACCGTAATCGCCTTTAATGAATGTTGCCCATTCCCAAGCTTGAGATCCTACGAAAATAATACCACCTATAATGGTAAAAAACATGTACCATGTTACCTTTTTCTTGTTTAAATGATGTCCTGCATCTACAGCTAATACCATAGTTACCGACGACATAATTAAGACAAAGGTCATGAAGGCCACATATATCATTGGTAATTCTTGACCATGAAGAAACGGAACGTGCGTAAACACTTCGTCGGCAATAGGCCAAGTTTCTATAAATTTAAATCTCGAAAATCCGTAGGCTGCAATAAAGCCTGAAAAAGTTAAAGCATCTGATACGATAAAAAACCACATCATCATTTTACCGTAGCTTGCACGCAATGGTTCGTTTCCACCACCCCAAGTTTTTACCTCGGTTCCAGTATTTGCAACTGTAGTACTCATATTAAGTGTTTAGTTTAAATGTTAGGCAAAAATAATCAAATATTTTATCTAAAGAAATATAAAAACAAAAAGAGGTACACCCACAGTACATCTACAAAATGCCAGAAGGTTGAAGCCAGTTCAAAACCAAGCATTTTAGTTGCGTTATATTTATGTTTAAAATGATTATAAATTACTACCAGCAAGCAAATTAAACCAACAACAACATGCAGTACATGCATTAAGGCAATTACATATACATAAGACATGGTGATGTTACTTGTTGGCCCTGTAAAATTGTATCCTGCTTGTATTATCTCGCTAAAACCTACAAATTGGTTATATACAAAGGCAACGCCTAAACCAAATGTTACCAATAGTAGTACAGTTGTAGCTTGTCTGTTTCCTTTCTGTAATGCCTTTTTGGCCAAAAATAAAGTAACACTGCTCACAATTATTAGCACAGTACTGATAATAAATGCTGTAGGAATTACAAAATCGGACAACCAATCTGGTCTAGAACTACTTACTATAAAAGCACTGGTCCACCCGGCGAAAGTCATAATTAAAGAAATGATACCAAACCAAAGCATTACCTTTTTTGCTCTTGCTCTTTTTTCTTCTAAAGTTCCTTGTGTTAAATCCATCTCTTATCTTAAGAATTTATCCAATACATAAATAATTTGTATTAGAGTAATATACAACACGCTTGCCAACATTAACTGTCTCGCTGCTACTGTTGTCATTTTTTTAAATAATTGAATTGCATAATACAACATCACCAAACCGCACAAGAATACAATTATAGCGGCTATTGGTGTTAAATACAAACGCCCTGTAAATCCAAAAGCTGGAACCACAGACACTAGTATCGTCCACACAGTATACATAATTACTTGCACCGCAGTGCCGCGATCTTGCTTTCCTGTAGGAAGCATAAAAAATCCACCTCGTTTATAATCATCGTATAAAAACCAACCTATAGCCCAAAAATGTGGGAATTGCCAAAAAAACTGAAGCATAAACAGCGTACCTGGTTCTATTCCAAAGTCGTTAGTTGCTGCTACCCAACCTAACATAAAAGGAATTGCCCCCGGAATGGCACCAACAAAAACCGATAACGGTGTTTTGGTTTTTAAAGGGGTATAAGCGCTAGTGTATAAAAAAATAGAAATCGCACCAAACATGGCGGTCTGCGGATTGATAATATACAATACAGCAACTCCTAAAACGGTAAAAACAGCAGCTATAATAAAAGCGGTATTTACAGACATTCGGCCCGCAGGAATAGGTCTGTTTTTAGTTCTATTCATTAGGGCATCTAAATCTCTTTCTATAATTTGATTAAAAGCATTGGATGCTCCCACCATAAAATAGCCTCCAAAAGCCAATAATAAAAGTACTTTAAAATTTACCGTATCGACACCTAACAAATAACCAGCCAGCGACGAAAACACCACGCTTAAAGACAAGCGCATTTTGGTAATCTCTTTAAAATCTGAAATAACAGAGTGTGCAGTAACGGACGTTTGTGTAGTACTCAATGTATCGATAACTTATCGCATTAATATTTTTGCGTGTGCAAAGATACTTTGAAAAGTTAATTCTACAAATCAAAATACCAATTAAATAGGTCGCTACGCAAACCAATATTAAACCATACTGTATGGTTTTTAAAAGTGGTTGCCGTTGTAGCATCAGGATTAAAGTTACGATAACTTATATTGCCGAATACTTTTAAATTTGTAGCTGGATTTACAAGATAGCCTGCCTGAATTTCGGCATTTACCGTTTTTGTTTTAATGCCTTGCCCAATTTTAACTCCTGTATCGTAAGGTCTATCATTATAATCCCTATAAATATCGCCTCCATAACTATAAGTATCGGTTTCGGTGTTAAAATCTAAACCACGTACTCCTAAAATAAGTTTGGCATCAGCAAACCAACGTTCGTAATTGTAACGCCCTATTAAAATGAACTCTCTAAAATTCGCGCCCCATAAATGCGCCATAGATTGGTTATTATGCCCATAATTTAACACTATGGTATTATGCGAATAGGTATAAGGCCGCACCTGATTGTATTCGGCCTGAAGCAGTAAATTTTTAATAGCAAATGCGTTGTAATATTTATAACCTAACTGAAATCCAAATTTATTCTTCCAACTTTTATCGCCTCCTGTAACATCGCTTAGCGAAAATTCGTCTAAAATAAATTGACCATACAAATTCATACTGTTATTCAATTTATATTTAGAAGTAAATCCTAATACAGCATTCCCCGCACCCTGGCCTGTTTGAAATTCGATAGCACGTAAAAATATTAACGGATTTAAATAATTGACATCAAAACCTCTATCGTTTGTATTGGTCCACAACACCGATTCGAACAAGCCAATATTTAACCGTTTACTCACATTCCAGCTCAAATAATGATTCGCCATGTATTTTGTTAAATACGTTTTATCTACCGTAACTTCTGGCCGGACGTCTTTTAACCAAAACCAACTACTGGTATATTTAATTTTCCAGAAATTAACATTAAGCTTTAAATATGGTGACGGGCTAGCTACGTCGCTAACTAACAACGAGCGATAACCATCGCCTATAAAGTTTTTACCATAACCAAATTGAATGTTAGCAAATTTTACTGGCGAATACGACATATACGCATCGGCCACAGGATAATCGTAAGCATCGGTTTTATAACGTTTGGCTATACCGCGCCCTGGAATAATGGCAGGATCTGGACCCCAAGCAGCGATACTCTCGGCATAATCATTAAAATATTGTGCAAAACGACCTTGACTTTCGTAAAAAGCGGTAGAAAATGTAAAATGCTTTCCCAATCCACCTTGAATAAGGATACCTCGCGTGTTGTTATAAGTGGCTCCAAAATCGGCTTCGGTATCTTTACCTACTTGTAAATCTAAAATAGGATCGAATAAAAACCAATAATCATCACCTTCAATTTCTACCAAATGTTCATTCCATAACTTTCTTCCAAACCACGACGTTTTATCTTTCTGCAACTTTTTATCTTCTGCTTCAAAATCGTAATACTTAACCACATCTTCATACAACAATGGTTTTGACGCCGTATGCGAATTTTGCCCTATTTGATTGACACTCTGATCGAATTTTGAATAATAACTATGGGAAAACGGAATATTTAAAGTGCTTTTAAACTGTTTTTTAGTGCGATGTTTTAGCGACTTACTAATACTATCTATTTCGTTTGACACTACTGACTCGTTTATAGATTCAACCTCGTTAAGTCCGGCTTTAGATTGATACGGTTGAAGCGGAATAGGTATGGTTACCGAATACTGTTTAAAATGCGGCGTGCCATTATAAGTTGCAGGTGTTACTTTTGGAAATAAAGTCAACACACGCTTGGCTTCGGTTTTTAACGACTCGTACATGGCGTCAGCATAAATATATTTAAAATTACCTGACGGATCTACTTCAAAAAGTAATACAACTTCACCTGTAAATGCCTTAGCCGTTAATGTGTCAGGCACTATAAAATTATCATTTATAATTTTATATACGGTTGTATCGAAACACGACTGCAATAAGGTGTCGTTTACGGTGTTGCAAGTTTCGAAAACAGGTGGTTTTTGAAAATATAAAGGATCTTGGGCTAAAGTTATTACAGATTGAAAAAGCAATAGTATTGCAATACATGTCTTCATGAAAAATAGCAGTAGTTAATTTAGTGTTGAAAGATACTATTTTTTAAGTACACATAAATAAAAAAGCCGTTAGGTTTAAAATCTAACGGCCAAATAACAAATGAATACTATAATTTACTCTTGGACTTTAAAAATTATTGGCATGGTATACATAACACTAACAGGTTTATCGCGTTGTTTTCCAGGAGTCATTACAGGAATTTGCTCTAACACGCGAACAGCTTCTTGCTCCAAATCGGTATTTGGGGCGCGAGCCATAACATCGGTAACCTCACCATTAGCATTTATTTTAAACTGCACATGAATACGTTGCACCCCATGCAATCCTTGATCTTCATTTATACCTGTATTAAATTTACGCTGGATAAGTTTAGCTAGTTTATCGGACATGCAAGATTTTCTGTCTTGATTGGTTTTAAACGATTCGCATCCGGGGTAAACAGGAACAACCTCTACTCCCATCATATTATAAATCTCATCCATATCTTCTGGTTTATCATCCAAAACAATATCCGATACATTTAAGGTATTAGAAGGTTTTGGCTCTGTAAAAACGTCTTTAAAATCCGTAGGTTCTGGCGTATCGTTCGATACAATTTTAGGTGTACTGGTTAACACTTTAGATTTTGTTTGCTTCTGTATTGGTTCGGCCACGGGCTCTTTATAAATTTCGAACGTCCTCGTTATTGGCTCTTCTTTCAGGCTGGTATCGTTATACACAAAAGTATCTAGCGAATCGGCCGGATTCTTAAACTGAGCTTCTAGCAACGCGTAAGCCAACAGCAAGCACAGTATTAATCCTAACTGAAAATAAATAAAGGCATTCTGCTTTACCTTGTTCGCTTTGCGTTGTTTACTAGCATCACCAGTGTTTAACACAACACTCTCTAAAGGTTTAATGGTTTTCTTCATAATAAAACTGTTTAAATGTTAATATTTTATTAAAACACCAATAAACATGCCGAAATTAATCACAAAAAAACCCGATACTAAAAAGTATCGGGTTTTTATATAAACTGAATATGATATTTAATCCTGTACTTGGAATACAATTGGTAAAGAATACGGTACAATTACCGCTTTACCTCGCTGCATACCTGGTTTCATTTGTGGTAATTTATTAATTACACGAGCAGCTTCCTGCTCTAATTTTGGGTGTGGTGCTCTAGCACGAACGCCTGTTACATTACCACTTTTGTCTATTTTAAAGATTACGTTTATACGCTGTCTTCCTGATAACCCTAATTCGCCAGCTAAATCTGTATCGAAGTTTTTACTTACAAATTTAGTAATCTTATCCGACATACATTTTTTCTTTTCAGCATTGCTTCCTTTTTCACAACCTGGGAATACTGGCACATTTTCGATGATTGAGAATGGAACCTCTACATCTTCTTCAACCTCTTCTACTTGTACTTCTTCTACTTCTACAATTTCTTCTTCTTGACTTGTTTCTGTAGATTCGATTACGGTTTCCTCTACCTCTACCTCATCTTCAACAACCTCAATCACTTCTGGTGCTGCAGGTGGTGGCGGTGGTGGTGGCGGTGTTTGTAATTGCTGAGTAATTGGAATTTCTTCATCCATTTCCTCATCCATACTTACCATACCAATATCGATAGCTTCCTTATCGTATGTTTTAAAATTAATTGCAAAATTAGTTAAGGCTAACATTAACGCTAAACCAATTGCAAAGTATAAAGCACTGTTACGGCTAACATTTGCTTTAGGATTTTTCTTAGGTTCCATAATATATTGTTTTCAGGATTGCTAAAATAACCAATTATTTGGCAAAAAAGCAAACGATTATATTTTTTTGTGATTAGTTTTTTGTTTGAACACTAATACTAAGAGGGTTAAAATTATACCTGAAGTATTAGCTAAAACATCTAACATATCGAATTGTCTTGTTTCTGTTAAAGTACCTTGTAGAATTTCTATTAAAAACCCAAAAGCTACCGAAAACAGAGCTGCAGACATTAAGGCTTTGCGTTTGGGCCAATTTAACCCCCAAAATGCACCTAAATACCACACTAACAGCAACAAACAGTATGCCAAAAAATGAAAGATTTTATCGCTATTTTTTGGCGCGTCATGTGTAATGTCTCCTAAATTTACTAAACTTAAGGTTAATAGAACTAGAGAATAGCATAACGCAGCCGGTATAGCCAATCTTTGTTTAAGCACCTACCAAGGCTTTATAATCGTCGGCAGATAACAATGCGTCTACTTCTGTTGGGTTAGAGAATTTAATTTTAATCATCCACCCATCTCTATAAGGGTCGTTGTTTACCACTTCTGGTTCGTCTTCCAATCTTTCGTTAAACTCGATAATCTCTCCAGATAATGGTAAAAATAAATCTGAAACTGTTTTTACAGCTTCGACAGTACCAAATACTTCTTCTACGTCTAAGGTTTCGTCTACAGTTTCCACTTCTACATAAACGATATCTCCTAGTTCACTTTGCGCAAAATCTGTAATACCTACAGTGGCAACATCGCCTTCAATTCTTACCCACTCGTGGTCTTTTGTATACTTTAATTCTGATGGAATATTCATGCTATTTGTTTTAAATTAGATTTAGCAAATGTATTTATTCGTGTTATAAATTCAAACAGATATTTATTAATTACCAAAATTATAGCGTAAGGTTAAACCTGTACGCAATGTGGTTTGCGGATAAGCAGTAGATATTGCATACTCCGAGAAGGAATAATCGCAGTAAAAAATTGCGGTTAAATTTTTACTAAACGCATAATCTGCGGTGTATTTTAATCCCCAAATGGTTTGTCCCGACGTTACTTGATTATTTTCTAAATCTAAATATCTAATAATGGTTTTATTGTCGCGTACCGATATATCGGCTTTCATATTAATATCGCTTACTATGGTTTTATTTGGCCCCGCTAGTTTCGATTTCATGCGTACTTCTTTTATACGATACCCAAGACCCAACACGTATTCGTTACCTAAAATTTCGGTCATTAAGTTATTATCAAAACTCAGCGATAAAAGCCTGTCTTTTCTAATCTCTGCTAAAATCTTCACCGAATTTTGCATTTCGAAATCCAAACGAATTAACGGACTAAACATTTCGGTTAAGTTAATATTACTGTATACGTTTTCGTTTTTATAATCGCCGGATTGATTAAACACATCGTTTGGTTGGTCTTCGTAATCGACACTAAAATCTACCACATTATAATCTAAATTGGTTCGGAATTGGTTAATAGTGTATGATGAGCGATACCCGTGGCCAATAGAGAAGCGTTTAAAATTCTTTTTAAACCAAGCCATTTTCATAAAACCAGTATATTTTAAATCCCAGTTCGGTAATGGTGTGTCTCTAAAAGCACTTAAACTTACGCCGCCGGCATCTTGCCCTTGGTAAGCCGCTAAAAATGCTGGTAATAACACGCGTTGACTCGTTTTACCGAATCCTAACGGATAGCTATTAGTGTCTCCATTTTCGAAATTGTCTGGATTGGTCATATCTACACCTGCGCGTTGAGCTAAACGGCGAGAAACTGTTAATCGGTTTGATCTAAACTCGTCGAAAGCCTCTGAACTGGTTTCATCACTTCTACCAAACGCTGTTTTTAATAATACTGTAGAAATATTAAAGTTACCATACGTATTTGGGGTTAGACTTTGATATTCTAAATCCTGCTGATCTACATAAAAATTCTCGGTTAAGGTTTCGGAATACAACCTATTAAAAATAAGGTCTATTTTTAAATCGCTAACAGGCTCTAGGTTTGCAGAAATGTCTAACTGCTTATTGTGGTTTTCGGTATACTGCTCGTTAAAACTTTGGTACGTTGTTAACCAATTATTTCTAGCCGCCAAATACCGTATGTCGCGTTGGCTACCTATAGTATATCCAAATGTTGGCTTAACTGTACCAACAAACCCTGGCGTTTCTAAATACCCTGGCAAATAAGTTCCGTTACTTTCTTGATAATTAACCTGAACCCGTTTTACCATAGTTATTAAATCTATACCGGCATTTAACAGTGTGTTTTTCTTAGCCTTTGGTGCTGGTTGCGCATTGGCTTGCCCTTGATCTAAACCAGATCGCGGTGTTGGTTGCGGAGCCGAACGTCGCGCTGGTTTTTTTACCAATCCTAAATACTTGTATAACTTAGTCATGTCCATAGACGAGTTTAAAGTATGCGTATTGGCATTTTGTATGCTGTTTCCTAAATCGTAAGTCTGTCCGTCTATAGATAAATCGCCGTATAAATCGGAGCCTTTTTGCCACTGAAAATCTCCTGTGTAAGAATAAGAGGCCTGAAGAAAACTTAGCGTTGGTATTTTATATAATGGCAGTTCGTAGTTTATGCCCAACTGCTGATATTGCACGTTAGGATCGCCGACATCTAAAAAGCCATCCCAAACATCTAAAGTTGGGTCTTGCTCGCCATTAATAATATTATCTACAAAATAATTTCTTACAATATTATTATTTGAAGCTGTAAAGTTTAACTGAAGCGCTCGCGTAACATTATAACTGAAATTATACTGGAAATCGAAGGTATAGTTACGTCTAAACAATTCTTCAATTTCTATATTACCAGCACCCAATTCTACCTCTCTAAACTTTTGTTTGTTGTAATTTCTTAAAATGCTAGAACTTACCGTAAACGTTGTTGGTAGATAGTTGAAATTAAAATCTTTTAAAATTTTCCAATATTTACCAGTAAACAACGAATCGTTTTTCTTAAACGGCTCTATAGTTTTTGGTGTAAAATTATAAGCATAATTCGCTCCTAAACGCACCGTTTTATCAATAGAATTTTCAATTTCGAAATCACGATGTTCTACTTTATTGTACGAATAATTTAGGGTGAAGTTTTCGACATCGTAAAAATGAGGCTTAGCTTCGTTGGTTCTAATTTTTCTAACACCAATAAAATTAATACTCTTACGCTTGGTATAATTTTCGTTAACTTTTAATACCGAATCTTTATTGGTTGCATTTTCTAATTGCTGGTCGAGTTTTATATCACGATAATACTCATCGTATTTAGGCGTAATGGTTTCTTCGCTTACACCATAATTAAACGGAATTTGCACGCCCCAGGTCTTTGGTAGTAACTGCCCAACGTTTACGTTGGTTACCATATCGTACTGCTGAACATCTTCTAAACTGCGTTCGCTTGGCCCTTGTTCTATAGTACCGAAACCAGACGTACTTTGTCTACCTGTAGCACTTACGTTAGCAAAATCGGCTATGTTAGAGTCCATACTTACAACGGCTGCCCAACCGCCTTCGTTATCCATATCAGACAAACGCAGTTCGTTAAACCAGTATTCGCCACAAGACTCTATACCCGATGCGTTTTTAACCCCTAACATTAAGGTTCTGATATCTCCAAAATTTGGATTTCCTTTAATCCCTATACGATGTTGCCTTAATTCGTAACCACTGTAAGGATCATCTACACTCTCCAATTCTCCTTCTACAACATCATAGAAAACAGGATCTTCATTTGTTAGGGTCATATCATTCAACCCTTTAGATTTAATTTCCTGCAGTAACTCCAAAGGCAGATTAATTTCATTCTCATCTGGCCATAGTGCTGCTCTTGAAGTGCCTTCGCTAGGCTTCAACGGAATTTCGATTTGATAGTAGTTTTGGGTTAAATCGTTACCCATTCTTATGAATGCTACAGAATAATCTCTTAACCCTAAAACGCCTTCTTCTTCGGCATGTATAAACATTCGTAAACGTTTGTACTGCCTCATGTCTATACTAATGTTCTTGTAAACTGCTCTAGAGTCTTCTGGCTCCAACCCACAAACATTTACAACTAACGATTGTTCGTTTTGTTGTATTACCGTGTTGTTGTTATACAACTCTTCTGGTTCTACATCTGGAGGAGATTGGTAAATCCCATTATTTTCGATAGTACCAATAATACCCACCGAAAATTCTGTTTGCGGGTCGTCTGGCGTACCATCATTCTTATCTAAAGCCAAAGTATAACGTCTCCAATCACTACGCACTAAATCTAGAGTACCAAAACGAAACACAGTTTGTTCTGTAAAGTCTTTAACATACATACGAGCAAAACGCACCGATCTTAAATCGGTTATACCATTTACAGCTTTGGCATTGGCACCTTGAACAGGAATACGAATTTGGTACCATCTTACATTTGTAGACTGCCCGTTAGGCAATTGTCTTGGCTCTACTTTTATATCCTTAATATATTCTTTTAATGGGTTTGAATTTGGAATATTACTTAAATCGGATGGATTAAGCGGTAAATTTTGTCGGGTTAATTCCAATTCGTATTCGTAATAACTGTCTATGGTATTCATAGTGTTATCGCGGTTAATGTCTTCTACATCGGGTTGGGTTGTAGAACCACGATTGGTATCGGTAAAAGTTTCTGGCGAGTTTCCATCTACTCCGTTATACTGCTTATAACGATCGAAAATGCCTCCGCTAGTATTTAAAAAATAGGTATAGTTATCGTTTGCGGGATCGGGTCCAAAATTAGAACCAAAAGCCAATGCTTCTTCCTCATCGTTATACCCGTCGTAACCAACATCCTGATTGGTACGCTCCTGCCCCTGGCTATCGAATGCATACACTAACGATTGGTTTTGCGGCACTACTGTACCCCAATCTGTTGTAGGGAGTAACGACGAATTACCATCTCTCGGCAATCCATTCTCGTATTGCTTTCTACCATCTTTTAAAACATCTTCCGAAATATTCCCTAAGTTAAATACCAACTTTCCTCCTGGATTACTCTCGTTTTCTTGAAACGGGTCTTGCAGCCAGAATTCGATATATTCCACATTCGCTTGTTCAAAATCTGTAGACGTTAAAGCTCTCGTAATACCTGCCCAACTGTTTTCTGGATCTGAAATGGTGCCATTTGCTACAGTGGGATCGAAGTTGTACGGCCCACGCTCTTCTGGATAATACACCAAATCGAGAGTATTTAAAATGGTAGATTGCCCCTGCGCGATGCCTTGATTTGGGAATAATTCTTGAATAAACACCCGGCTGGTATACAAGCCCGACATCTCGTTATCTGAAATTTCTGAAGGCCGCTGACTCGAATAAAATATAGGATCGATCTGGTACCAGTTAAGCATTGCTCTTTGGTATCCGTTTTGTATACCATTTTGATCTTCGTTTGGATTTGACGGTACACCCAAACCTAAAGGTCTACTCGACAAAAACCAAGATTGCTGCGATTTTAGTTCGATAGCATTTTGCGAACCTTCAAAATCATCTACATAAGCTGTCGCTTCGCCATTAAAATCGGTGCCTTTCGGCGCTCCTGGTTTTAAATACGCAAACTCACCTCTTACCGAAACATTAGAAGGCACATCGGTATCTATATTTGGTAATTTATTTACCAAACGGGTTAAAAATGGGACTTCGGTTGAATAGTTTCCGTTAAACCCGAAAATACTGTTATTAATAGGCTCGGTACTATAATTGGCTTTCTGGGTAATCGGGCGTTCATGAAGGTTTAAAAACGTAGCTCCTAAAACAAATTTATCGCTAAACTGATGTTCTACATTCACCCCCATAAAACGTTTGGTTTGCTGACCAAAAACGGCATTATTTTCGGTCGAAACCTGTATTGGTGTATTGGATGCTTTTAAAGCTTCGTCTAAAATTTGCACCTGACCTAACTGATAGTTTACGGTATAATCTATACCTTCTACCAACACACGTCCGCCAGCAGTAACCGTAACCGAACCTCTTGGCACATTAAAAGCACCTATTGGTATGCCATCGCCACCTGTAGATTTATATCGTCCTTTTAATTGAAACTTATTTTTTTCGGCATAATCTAAAGCCTTGGTCTTCGTTACGCTATACAGTTCGTTGAATACATATTTTTGTTGGTTCGGGTTATAACTACTAGGAACCTCGTAATCTGCATTTTCGGATTGTATATCTAATATATCGAATAAATATTCTCCAAAAGGTTCTGCTTTTGTGAAAATGATTTTACCGTTTTCGGGAATCACGGTTATGTTTCTTACAAAATCGAAAAAACCGTCTCCGTTAGCTTGCGGATCACCGTTATAATTCAATTTATCGAAATTGAATAAACGCAATAACGGGACTTCCTGAATAGGCTGTCCATTAAACGTTGTACCAAAATCTCCTCCTACTGGCGAAATATAATTTAAAGGCGACGCTTCGGTATAAAATATATTTAATTTAAAATCTTCTTGTGTTAATTGATACGCTCCAGTATCGTAAATGTTTTTCATCATCAGCTTCCAAATAGGCTGATTAACATTTGTAATCGGGCTTTTTAATAATTTTAACACCAAGTTATTATTAGTAACTTGCTGCGTATCGTTACTATTATCTACTCCCGTAGCATCTACTCCATCATTTGCAAATTCCCCTACTTGATACACATTCCCACCAACGGTGTATTGAAAAGCAACGGCTAAAATTTCGTCGTTTGTTAAACGCTGGTTTAACGAGATGTACCCTAATTGCGTATTGTAGGTATACTCGCTACCTTGAATTAATTTTCTGGCGTTTTCTAATTTACCGTAATCTTGACCTTCTGCGGTTCCTGGCACTAAAATACCTGTTTGCACCGTAGCAATGTCTCTAACCGAATTTGTTAACTGAGAACCTGCCCCACCTATATTTGTAGGATCGTAGGCGTTATTTGGGTTATCTGGAAAGGCATTAGGTCCTGCAAATACATTTACATCAGAACCAATTAATTCTGGATTAGATTCTCCCAAATCTTGAAACGCTACAATATTCCTTACATTTTCGGTACTATTGCTTCGGTTTGTAATCCATGCTTCAATACGGGTAATCTGTACATTGGTATTTATAAACGGATAATTCGCTAAAGCTTCGTCGTAATGTTCTCTAAAGTATTGAGCTAAAAAAAAGTGTCTGTTTTCGTCGTAATCTCTGGCAAAAAGTTCAAACTCTTCTAGCGTTCCGCCACCTTGGGCTACTACCGTTCTAGTTTCGGATTTCTGCTCGGAAAAAATTCCAGTTACTGTGGTTCTTCCAAATTGTAATTGTGTTTTTACACCAAATAAACTTTGTGCTCCTGTTATAAGCGAACTGTTTAAAGGCATACTAACGTTACCAACTTCTATCTTCTGGATGATGTCGTCTTCGGTAGGTGTGTATTCTAATTTTATAATATTTTGAAAATCGAAAGTCGATTGGGTATCGTAATTGGCATTTACCTGTAATCGAGTACCTACCTTACCTAATAAACTTAAACTGATGCGCTGATCGAAATCGAAACTAAAATTACTTCTGTTTCTTGGCGAAAATGCGGGATTATCTTGTTTAGAAAATAATACCCCAAGATCCATCTCTACCGATCCCTGCGGAATTACCTCTATTGTATTACCTCCAAAAATAGATTCGAAAAAACCAGAGTTGACATAAAATTCGGGTAAAAGATTTTTTTGACCATCTTCGGTGCCTTTCTTTTTCCCTTCGAAAGCATCAATTTTCTGTTTGTAATACGATTTTACGCCTTCAGCTTTTACTAATTCTTCGTATTCTGACGGAGTTAATATTATAGGATAATTAATATTAAAATCGCCTACAGATTCTGTATAAATATAGCGATCTGTAAAGGCATCGTAAGTATATTTAGAGACTATACTATTCGGGTTTGGCATATGTATACGCCCCAAAGTATGCCCTGTTTTTACACTATCCTGCTCTGTAGTTGGCACTACCTGAGCAAAGCCTGCAACCGTAACAAAAAATAGTAAAAAGCATACTACATAACGTTTTATAGTACTATTAAAAGCATTCGTATTGGTTGTATTCAAAATCTATTATAAATTTTTTAAAGCTAGTTTTATAATGGTTTCTACTGTGGCATCTGGTTGCGCTGCAATAATTTTATCGACCACACGTTCTGCTGGTTTTTTGACAAAACCAAGAACTTCTAATGCAGATAACGCTTCTTCTTTGTTGGTATTGTTTACAGACAAAGAAACTTCGTCGATATCGTAAATCTTAAGCACTTTATCTTTTAAATCGATGATAACACGCTGTGCCGTTTTAGCGCCTATTCCTTTTATAGATTGAATTAAAGCTACATCGCCCGCGGCTATACCTTCGCGAACTTGTTTTGGTGTTAAAGACGACAACATGGTTCGGGCTGTACCAGCACCAATACCACTAACCGAAATTAACAATCTAAACATATCGCGCTCTGCAACAGAAGAAAACCCATACAAAGTATGGGAGTCTTCTTTTACTAAAAGTTGGGTGTATAATTTTAAATGTTCCTGATCTGGAATTTGAGAATATGTATGCAGCGAAATGTTTAAGAAATAGCCCACCCCATTACAGTCTATTACAACATGGGTTGGGTTCTTTTCTACCAATTTCCCCTGAATATGTGAAATCATTTGACTTGGTTTGTTAAGGCTTCAAATGTAATAAAATTATTTGCATTATAAACCACTCAAATTCAACCGGTTCTTAATCACGTTTTTCTTTGGTTTGCGCATCAACTACCGCTATAGCTGTCATGTTTACAATTTCGTCTACACTTGCGCCTAACTGTAATATATGAGCTGGTTTGCGTAAGCCTAACATAATAGGCCCAATAGAATCTGCCTTGTTTAATTCTTTTAACAATTTATAGGTGATGTTTGCTGCATCTAAATTTGGAAAAATTAAAGTATTCACCTTTCTACCAGCTAATTTTGAAAATGGAAATATTTCCTGAAGCATATCGCTGTTTAAAGCAAAATCTGTTTGCACTTCTCCATCTACAACTAACTCTGGCATTTGGCGGTGTAAGATACTTACAGCTTCCCGTATTTTTGATGCATTTGGATTGTTAGACGATCCGAAATTAGAATACGATGTCATGGCAATTACAGGTTCTAACCCAAACATTTTTACGGCAGTCGCAGTCATTTTTGTTATGGTCGCTAAATCTTTTGCCGAAGGATCTACATTTATGGCTGTATCACTTAAAAACATAGGTCCGCGTTGGGTCATCATTAAGTTTGTAGTTGCCAATCGTGTAGCGCCTTTTGCCAAGCCTATAAGTTCTAAAATAGGTCTTACAACTGTAGGATAGGCTCTAGAATATCCAGAAATTAAGGCATCGGCATCGCCTTCATTAACCATCATGGCTGCAAAATAATTACGCTCGCGCATTAAGCTTTGAGCCGAATACATGGTAACGCCGCGACGTTTACGTTGCTCCCAATACACTTTTGCATAGCGGTTTTTACGTGCGACTTCCTGATCGGATTTCGGGTCTATAATTTCTACATCGGCATCAAATTCCAATTCTTCCATTAAAGCTTCAATGGCTTCTCTTCGTCCTAATAAAATCGGAATCGCAATACCTTCGTCGTATGCAATTTGAGCTGCCTTTAACACATCCAATTTATCGGCTTCGGCAAATACCACACGCTTTGGATTCATTTTTGCCCTATTAATAAGCAACTTCAATAACTTATTATCTGAGCCCAAACGCTCTAACAATTCGTTTTCGTACTTCGCCCAATCTGTAATTGGGTCTTTAGCTACGCCACTTTCCATAGCCGCTTTAGCTACTGCAGGAGGCACTTCGGCAATTAAACGCGGATCGAATGGTTTCGGAATAATATAATCTTTACCAAAAGTTAATCGGGTTTCGCCATAAGCGATATTTACCTGTTCTGGCACAGGCTCTTTTGCTAATTTAGCAAGCGCTACAACCGCAGCCATTTTCATAGCTTCGTTAATTTTGGTTGCGCGAACGTCTAAGGCACCTCTAAAAATAAAAGGAAACCCTAATACATTATTTACTTGGTTAGGATGGTCGCTGCGTCCAGTTGCCATAATAATATCGTCTCGGGTATCGATAGCTAATTGATAATCGATTTCCGGATTAGGGTTGGCCATAGCAAATACGATAGGGTTTGCCGACATACTAATTAACATGTCTGGGGTAACAACATCGGCCATAGATAAGCCTATAAACACATCGGCATTAACCATGGCTTCTTCTAAAGTATCTATCAGCTTATGAGTAGCAAACTCGGCTTTTTCGGCAGTTAGGTTTTCACGATCGTCGCGAATAACACCTTTACTATCTAACATAACCATATTTTCGCGCTTGGCACCAAAGGCTTGGTATAAACGCGAACAGGAAATGGCTGCTGCACCAGCGCCACTAATTACTATTTGTACCTCTTCAATATTTTTTTCGGCCAATTCTAAGGCATTTATTAACGCCGCTGCCGAGATAATAGCCGTACCATGCTGATCGTCGTGCATAACAGGAATGTCTAGTTCTTCCTTTAATCGACGTTCTATTTCGAATGCTTCCGGGGCTTTAATATCTTCTAAATTAATACCTCCAAAAGTTGGGGATATTTTTTTTACTGTTTGTATAAATTCTTCAACGTTTTCTGTATCTACTTCAATATCGAATACATCTATATCTGCAAAGATTTTAAATAACAGCCCCTTGCCTTCCATTACAGGTTTTCCCGCTTCGGGTCCTATATTTCCTAAACCTAAAACTGCTGTTCCGTTAGAAATAACAGCCACTAGATTGCCTTTAGCGGTATACTTATAAACGTTTTCTGTATTTTTTGCAATTTCCAAACAAGGCTCGGCTACTCCAGGAGAGTAAGCTAATGCTAAATCTCTTTGTGTAGCATATTTTTTGGTTGGTACAACTTCTATTTTTCCTGGTTTAGGTTTGGCGTGATATACTAGAGCTTCTCGTCTTTTGCTTTGCTTACTCATAAATTGTATTATTAATGACTTACAAATGTAACAATCCTATAATATAAAGGCTAACAATTTTAAAAACTTGATTTTAAAAAAGAGGATTAGGTAATACATTTAGAATTTATATCTTTAAACCCTATCTCTGTAGTATGTTGCATCGGTTATTCCTTATTTTATGTTTATGCTTAGGATCTTTGAGCTATAGCCAGGAGGTTATAGACCAAATGATAGATAGCCTTAACATAACAAATCTGCCTTCGGAAAAAATAGATTTGTGCATACGCATTGCTAACAACCTTAATAATACAGATTTTGAAAGAGCAATTACCTATCTGGAATTAGCAGAAAAAGAAGCCAAAGGTTTAAAACAACCTAACCATGAGCTTGCTTCTATTTACTATGCTTTTGCAAACATCTATTATGATAAGGATGTTTTTGATGTAACCCTGGAATATTACCAAAAAGCTTATAATTTATATGCCGAAGAACATAACGAAGAAGCCCTTGCAAAAGCCGAAAACAATCTAGCTATTATTTATGCCCGTTTAAATAATGAAGAAAAAGCTTTAGAGCATTTTAAATCGGTTTACGACTTTCAAACTAAACAAAACAATCCGTTACGATTATCACAAATCTTAAATAATATAGGCACCTTATTTTTAGAGAAAAATATAGATTCGTCCTTAAATTACTACAATAAAGCTTATGCTATTTCACAAAATTTGGGCGACTCTGCAGTAAATGCACATATTTATACCAATTTGGGCCGCGCATACTCGATTAAAAAAGATTCCGTACAAGCATATACTTTCTTTAAACTGGCACAAAAAAATATCCCTAAAAACAACACTAAAGCTAAAAGTTTTGTTTACCAGATACTCTCTGAATATTTTTTAGACAAAAAACAAAACGATTCGGCTATTTTTTATGCTCAAAAAACATTGGACTTAGAGCAAGATATTCCGTATTCGTTTACCAAGCAACATGCTATTAGCACATTGTACAAAGCGCACTTAAACCAAGGTAACTACAAAAAAGCCACAACATACTTCGAGTCGTTTAACACCATTCGAGACAGTTTAAATATTGAAGAAAAAGCCGTAAATGTAGAACGCTTAAAACTAGAACAAGAATACAGAACACGTGAAAAAATACAGAAGCTCGAAACCGAAAAAAGAAATATCACCTACATTCTTATTGGATTAAGTCTGGTAGCGGGCATACTTATCTTGTTTATTTTACTAATTAAATACCGAAATAAAATAACCCAAAATAAGCTAGAACAAGAATTACTAGAAAGTAAACAACAAGAACTTAAACAAACTTTAGAAGCCAAAAATAAAGCACTTATAGGTAAAGCAATGACCGAAATGCACAGAACAGACATTGTTAATGGCATTTTAAAAGATTTAAAACAAATAAAACTAAAGGCGGTAAAACGAGAAACCCAACAAGCTATAGATTTTATTTTAAAACGCTTACAATTAGATTTGAATACAGATATCTGGAAAGAATTCGAAGTCAGTTTTGAATCTGTACACAAAGACTTTTACGTTAACTTAAGCGATAAACACCCCGATTTAACACCAAAAGACCGCAGGCTATGTGCGCTTTTATATTTGGATTTAACTTCTAAAGAAATTTCCCAAATTACAGGTCAAAGCTTCAAATCTGTAGAAAATGCTAGAACGCGATTACGCAAAAAACTAGACCTTACCAACGAAAAAATAAACCTTTCTACGTATTTAAACTCACTGTCTTAAACAAAATACAGGATTAGTTTAACTTACTAAAAATCAAAATGTTAATTTATTTTGAGTGCTTTTGTAATGTCTAAAAAACCCGTTTGAGTGTTTTAGAATGGCTTCATTTTTTTATACCAGCTAAAAACCTTTATAGTTTTACAGCGCTGCTTTAACACGCTTTGTTATGAATTCAAAACCAAATAACAACAAACAAAAAACGCTGGAGGAACTTCTAGAAGATAGTGAAATAAAAAAAGAAGCCTTAAAAAAAATCATTGAAAAAATAGACAAAAAGACTAATCCTAAATCAAAATAAATATGAAAAAAATTACACTTTTAATAGCTTGTTTCATTTTTAGTTATGCTATGCAAGCACAATGGAGTACTAACACTGCCGAAAATACACTTTTGGCTTCTGGTGAAGCGGCCAGCCAATATTCTGTTTCCGATGCCGAAGGCAATATTTACACCATGTTTTGGGTAAATGTTCCTGCTCCAAAATACTACGAGTTGCGCTTGCAGAAAATAGATGCTGCTGGCAATAAAAAATTTGGAGATAACGGTAAATTGGTTAGCGATAATATAGACATGCTATCGTACATTACGGTTAGTGATTTTGCTATAGATAGTGCAAGTAATTTATACCTAAGCGTAACCGCTACGAATAGTAGAGATGGTCTAGTTTTTATTTTTGATAAAGACGGTAACAGTTTATGGGATACCAATCTAAATATTGGTCATGCTTATAAAGTAGAAACACTGCCTTTAACCAGTGGCGATATTTTAGTTGCCTCTATAAACGAAAATAGCGATAGTGTACTCCAAAAATACACTGGTAAAGGCGATACCGTTTGGACTAGCCCAGTTACACACAATCTACATGTTGTAAGCTATATGTTTGAAATGTCTGATGGAAGTGTTATGGTTATTTACAGTAAACGTAATAATGCAGGTAGCGATACGTCGTCTGTACTATATGCGCAACGTTATGATGCAAATGGCACACCATTATGGAATAAGATGACTCAGCTTTTCAATTCTAGCTATAACGATTATTATAATATTCCACATTATGGGTTTCAAGATGGAGACCAAGTATATGTATCGTATAAATTGGCACAAGGCAACAGCTTTCAAGCCTATGTACAACGTATAAATCCAGATGGCACTTTACCTTGGGGTATAAATGGTAGCGATTTTTCTACACAGTTAAGCTTTTACGAAAAAGATGTAAAATTAGCTTTCGATTCTGGTGCAGACCATTTTTGGGCGGTAGCACCATTTACAACTACTAACCAACAATATGTTGCAACCTATGTGCAGAAATTCGATAAAAACACAGGAGCACGCCTTTTAGGAGACCAAGCGAAGCAAATTGTGCCATACAGCTCCCCTGCTATTTTAGCTGTAGGCGAGTTACAATTATATAATGGCAACCCAATGCTTTTAATTGCTTCGGAATACGAAACCAATATTGCGCTATTAGACGATAAAGGTGATTATGCTTGGCCAGAAGAAACCAAACCACTTGCTACATTTTCTGCATCGAAAGGCAGCTATTCTTTTCTTAAAATTAAAGACAACGAATTTGTAAATATTTTTATTGAAGCTAAAGAAAACAATAAGCCTCAACTTTTTGCCCAAAATTATGTTGCCCAAACCTTATCTGTAGATGATGTTTCAACTACAAACAACATTCGTTTTAAAAACCCTATTCAAAACGAATTGTCAATCAAAAGCACTAACGCTATTAAAAATATAACTGTTTTTAATATGCTAGGTAAGCAGGTTTACAGCAACTCTAATTTAAATACAACTTTAATTACCATAGATTCTCAACATTGGAATTCTGGTTTGTATTTAGTTAATCTGTCGCAAACTAACGGACAAACCGCTTGTATTAAAATTATAAAACAATAACCCTAATTACTAAATCCCCCAAATTTACCTTAAACAGTAAACTACGATAAGGGGCTATCTCAAAAGTTAATTTTTCGTCAATCTGAATTTATTTCAGATTCTCATAATTATTGATTTTCAATATGGTGAGATTCTGTGTGAAGCACAGAATGACGCATTGTTAAACTTTTGAGATAGCCTCTTTCTATTACTTTAAAAAATCAATATTGCGTTTTAAACCCGAAAATTTAGTACGTTTTACTGCCGATTTTTTAAATACCTTTTTAAAGGTGTCTTCGGTAATTTCGTCCCAATCCTTCTTAGTCAGTTCTAACAAATCGGGATTCGGATTGAATAAGGGCTCATTATGCGGTTTCGAAAATCGATTCCACGGACAAACATCTTGGCAGACGTCACAACCAAACATCCAATCGTCCATTTTATCCCGAAATCCGGTAGGAATATTATCTTTTAGCTCAATCGTTAAATACGAAATACACTTACTGCCATCGACCACATAAGGCGCTATAATCGCTTGGGTAGGACAAGCGTCTATACATTTAGTACAAGTACCGCAATGGTCTGTTGTTGGGCTATCGTATTCCAGTTCTAAGTCTACAATTAATTCGGCTATAAAATAAAACGATCCCACCTGCTGGGTTAATAAATTACTGTGTTTACCAATCCATCCCAAACCACTTTTAGCCGCCCAAGCCTTATCTAAAACCGGAGCAGAATCTACAAAAGCGCGCCCGTTAACCTCGCCTATGTTTTCCTGAATAGCATGTAATAATCCTTTAAGTTTATCTTTTATCACGAAATGATAATCGGTGCCGTAAGCATACTTTGAAAGCTTATAACTTTTAGTATTTTGAACTTGGGAAGGAAAATAATTCAGTATTAACGATATAACGCTCTTACTGCCTTCAACCAATTTGGTAGGATCTAAACGTTTATCGAAATGATTTTCCATGTACTGCATTTGGCCGTTCATGTTATTGTTTAGCCAATTTTCTAAACGCGGTGCTTCAGTTTCTAAAAATTCAGCCTTGCTTATACCACACGACAAAAAACCGAGGCGTTTGGCTTCGGCTTTTATAAACTTAGTATATTCTTGTTTTACGCTCACGAAGCAAAATTACAATTTTCAATCATGCAAATCCTAGATGAACTACATCCTAATAAAAACAACTAAAGAATTATATTGGAAATCCAGAATTTAGAGACGCTACAAATTAAAAACTAAAGACGGTATTTTGTTTACACTAAAATAAACCGCCTTGAATGGCGCCACGGGTACGCCCCAGATGTTTATAAGCCAAATCGGTAACTTCGCGACCACGCGGTGTACGTACTATAAATCCTTGTTGGATTAAAAAAGGTTCGTAAACTTCCTCAATAGTTTCGGCACTTTCGCTTACTGAAGTTGCCAATGTAGTTAATCCTACTGGTCCGCCTTTAAATTTATCGATGATGGTGGTTAGGATTTTATTATCCATTTCATCTAAGCCATGGGCATCGACATTCAGAGCCTTTAAGCCAAACTTTGCAATAGGTAAATCTATGGTTCCGTTACCTTTTATTTCGGCGAAATCACGTACACGTCGTAATAAAGCATTAGCAATACGTGGAGTACCACGGCTTCGTCCTGCTATTTCTATAGCGGCCTCGAGGTCTATGGGTACATTTAAAATTTCGGAACTGCGCTGAACGATTGTAGACAACAATTCTGTGGAATAATACTGTAATCGGCTACTGATTCCAAAACGGGCGCGCATAGGCGCTGTAAGTAATCCAGAACGTGTTGTTGCACCAATTAATGTAAACGGATTTAAATGAATTTGAACTGTACGTGCATTCGGCCCAGATTCTATCATAATATCTATCTTGTAATCCTCCATTGCCGAATATAGATATTCTTCAACTACAGGGCTTAATCGGTGTATCTCGTCTATAAATAACACATCCCGTTCGTCGAGATTGGTTAGCAATCCGGCCAAATCGCCAGGTTTGTCAAGCACTGGTCCTGAAGTTACTTTAATACCAACACCCAATTCGTTGGCCAAAATATGTGCTAAAGTGGTTTTACCTAAGCCAGGAGGGCCATGAAATAAGGTATGATCCAGAGCATCGCCACGTCTGTTAGCGGCTTCAACAAATACACTTAAATTTTCTAACACCTGCTCCTGACCCGCAAAATCGCCAAACGACAAAGGTCTTAACGCTTTCTCTACATCCATTTCTTCTGCAGAAAAATGGTCTTTATTCGGATTCAAGTTCTCGTTCATAGTGTATTAAAATACAAAGAAAAGTAATATTTAATTAGGTTGAAAGAAATTAAAGGGATTATCGGAACTGCCAATCTTTTAAATTGACTTCCGATTCTAACAGAAGCTCTAAACTATCAGACATTTTAGGAAAAAAATCGATGTGTGTTAAAGTTTCTATGGAATCGATAGGTACCGTAAAATCTTCTAAACTGTAATGCGAAACAGGGGCATTTAGCATTAAAAACCCAATCATTTTAATTCGATCTGCAGAACCTTTGCCAACAATTTTATAAAATGTTTTGGGAACACTTACGCGTTCTTTGCCTATGGTTTTTAAACCAGGTTCTAGAACCCCGCCTGTAAATACCCAAACCGCACCGTTTTGTAAAGCCCATTGTCTAACCAGCTGCTCTAAGTCGTTCCATACACCCGCATTGAAGTTGTGATTTTGTGGACTAATATTACTGGTAAGAAAAGTTTCGAAGTAGGCCTTTTTGGAAAATTTTCTATCGCCTGCAGGACATAAATGGCCTTTATCGTACCCTGAGTTTTTATAATTTCTCCAATCGGCTGATCTTGTTTTCACTTTAGGATCTTGTTCAAAAAAAGGTCTCTTAAGCTGTGTACTCACCACATCGGAAGCCTTTAGTTGATATGCTACCCATTCGGCTTGTTCGTGGTTTTCGTTATACGACAACGTATAATACGTGTGCCTATAGACTTGATGCGTTGTAGAAGTGGGTAAAACATCTTCAAGATCGATATCACTTGGCACTGTTGTAACTGCAGGAGCTTCATCTAAATTAAGATAATATTCCCATGCATACACACCAACGATAACAATAACACCTATTATAGTCAACCACTTTTTCATCACTCTAACTTACAAAAAAAGCCTTTTCAAAATTTTTGAAAAGGCTTTTTATATTGTTTAAGCATATAATTAATGCTGTAATTCTTCTTCTCCTTCTTTTAAAGGTACGTTCTGTGGCACAAAATCTACATCGTGACCTGGTTTACTATAATCGTAAGCCCAACGGTGTACAGTTGGCAATTCGCCTGGCCAGTTTCCGTGAATATGCTCTACAGGAGTGGTCCACTCTAAAGTTGTAGATCTCCAAGGGTTTTGCGTGGCTTTCTTTCCAAAGAACATGCTAACAAAGAAATTGTATAAAAATACGATTTGGAAGGCACCTCCCACTAAAGCAAAAATGGTAATTACTTTGTTAACATCTGCTAAATCGTCGAATAATGGGAAGTTTGAGTTTGTGTAATAACGTCTAGGTAAACCAGCCATACCGATAAAATGCATTGGGAAGAATACTCCGTAAGCACAAACTGCAGTTACCCAAAAGTGAATATAGCCTAAGTTTTTATTCATCATACGTCCAAACATTTTAGGATACCAGTGGTACACCCCAGCAAACATTCCGTAAAGTGCAGATATACCCATTACTAAGTGGAAGTGAGCAATAACGAAATACGTATCGTGAACATTAACATCTAAAGCACTATCACCTAAAATGATACCTGTTAAACCACCTGTTATAAATGTTGATACGAAACCAATCGAGAATAACATGGCAGTATTCATTTGTATATTACCTTTCCAAATTGTAGTAATCCAGTTAAACGCTTTTACAGCAGATGGAATTGCAATTAATAAAGTGGTAAATGTAAATACAGATCCTAAGAATGGATTCATACCAGAGATAAACATATGGTGACCCCAAACTATAGTTGATAAAAAGGCAATCGCTAAAATAGAAGCAATCATAGCACGGTAACCAAAAATAGGTTTACGTGAGTTTGCAGCCATAATTTCTGAAACTAATCCCATTGCAGGTAAAATTACAATATATACCTCTGGGTGACCTAAGAACCAAAATAAGTGTTCGAATAATACTGGAGATCCTCCTTGGTAATGTAATACTTCACCTTGTATAAAGATATCTGATAAGAAGAATGATGTTCCAAAACTTCTATCCATGATTAATAACAACGCAGCAGATAATAATACTGGGAACGATACAATACCAATAATAGCTGTTACAAAAAATGCCCAAATGGTAAGTGGAAGTCTTGTCATAGACATTCCTTTTGTACGTAAGTTTAATACCGTTACTACATAGTTTAAAGATCCTAATAACGACGACGCAATGAACAATGCCATAGACACTAACCATAAAGTCATACCCATACCAGAACCTCCTTGTGCCATTGGTAAAGCACTTAATGGCGGATAAATAGTCCAACCAGCAGCAGCAGGTCCAGCTTCAACAAATAGCGACGATATCATTACAATACTAGATAAAAAGAATAACCAGTACGATACCATGTTTAAGAAACCTGATGCCATATCGCGTGCACCAATTTGCAACGGAATTAATAAGTTACTAAAGGTCCCACTTAATCCGGCTGTTAATACAAAAAATACCATGATTGTACCATGTATCGTAACCAAAGCCAAGTAAATATCTGCATCCATTACTCCTTCTGGAGCCCATTTGCCTAAAAGGGCTTCAAATAATACATTCGGCTCTTCTGGCCAAGCAATTTGCATACGGAACATAAGAGACATCATAATCCCTATAACTCCCATTATAGTACCTGTTATTAAATATTGTTTAGAGATCATTTTATGATCTGTACTAAATATATATTTGGTAACGAAAGTCTCTTTATGATGATGTCCGTGGTCTTCGTGAGCGTGAGTATCTGCGTGTGCTGACATAATCTAATATCGTTTTTTAAATCTTAATGTATTGTTTAGTTAGTAACTAGTGAATTCTTAAATGTTTTTTGCTCTTTTAACCAAGCTTCGTAATCTTCTTGAGACTCCACTATTATTTTCATTTGCATGTTATAATGCGACTTTCCACAAATTTTATTACAAAGTAATAAATAATCAAATTCGTAAGGGTCTAAAGCTTCGCCTCCTTCGGCTACTAAAGCTTTACTATTTTCCTGACGAATTTTATTAATGTTAGCTACTTTGTCTACAATATCTGGGTTCTGACGCATTTCTGCAGTGGTTACCGTAGGTGTAAAGCTAAATTGTGTAATCATACCTGGTACACAGTTCATCTGCGCTCTAAAATGCGGCATGTAAGCAGAGTGTAATACATCTTGCGAACGCATTTTAAACAAGATTGGCTTTCCTACTGGTAAATGCAACTCCGAAGTAATAACATCGTCTTGACCATTAGGATCTGATTCGTCTAAACCTAAAATGTTAGCTTTATCGATATTTATTAATCTTACGTTAGCATCACCTAAAGTATTATCGTTACCAGCATATCTTGCCTTCCAGTTAAACTGTTGTGCGTAAAGCTCGATAACTATTGGATCGTCTTCTTCATTAATATTCATAATACTCGTCCAAGTAAACAATCCATAAATAATTAAACCTGCTAAAGTAATTACTGGAATAATTGTCCAAATGGCTTCTAAGGTATTATTATCGGCATAGAATAATGCTTTTTTACCTTTTTCACCTTTATATTTAAACGCGAAATAGTGTAATAAAAACTGAGTTAAAGTTTGAACGATAAAAATAATTACCAAAGAGATAATCATTAAGTTATCTATACCAGGCCCGTGTTCTGAAGCCGAGTTAGATAATAAAGGTAAATCGCCCCATTTTACCACACAAACAATAGTAATTATATAAATGAAGGCTAAAAAGCCCATCATTAAATAGCCATTTAAATTATTGTCTTTATCGGTAGCTACTTGGTTATTTTCTCCTAACCCTACTTGCGATAAGTCGAAAATTTTAACCATTTGCCAAATGGCTATTAAAATAAATACTAAAACTAAAATTGTTAATAAAGCAGTCATCGTCGTTGTTCGTCTTTATATTTCTTATTAATAATGGAAATGTTCGCTTTCTTTAATGTATGGGTTTCCTTTTGCTAATAAAGGTGCTTTAGATAGTGCTGTAAACACGATAAATATAAACAATCCAGCAAAAAGTAAGATAGAACCTATTTCCGGAATTCCTATAAACCATCTGTCTCCTACTGTTGCAGGCATGATCATGTTAAAGATATCGATATAATGACCAAATAAGATAACTAAACCAGCCATAACTACAAACCAAGGAATACGTTTGTAATCGCTATTCATTAAAATTAATAATGGGAATAAGAAGTTTAACACCAACATACCAAAGAATGGCAATTTGTAATCTTCAATTCTAGTTACAAAGTAAGTTACTTCTTCAGGAATGTTTGAATACCAAATTAACATGAACTGAGAGAACCATAAGTAGGTCCAGAAAATGCTAATACCAAACATAAATTTAGCTAAATCGTGTAAATGGCTATCGTTTACAAAAGGTAATAAGTCTTTAGACTTTAAGTACATAGTTATTAAAGCAATAACCGTAATACCACTTACAAACATACTTGCAAATACATACCAACCAAATAAAGTAGAGAACCAGTGAGGATCTACACTCATAATCCAATCCCAAGACATCATAGACTCCGAATAAATGAAGAATACTAAAAACCCAGCGGCAATTCTAAACGATCTTTTAAAGTTAGAATTATCGGTAGCTTCGTCTTGTGCCAAAGAGAATTTACGTGCAAAGTGACGGTAAGTTGCCCAACCCGCAATAAAAATTAAACCACGAATTGCAAAAGCTGGTAAATTTAACCAACCTGATTTTCCTTGGATTAATTCGTCGTGAGCCACAACTTCTGGATCCATCCAAACAAAAATGTTATAATGTCCTATTGTTCCAGATGCTACAGCTATTAATAAAACTATTATAGCACCAGGCAATAAGTAAGCTGTTATACCCTCCATTACTCTAAAAAGTACAGGCGACCAACCTGCTTGGGCAGCAAATTGTATGGCATAGAAAGCCAAAACACCTAAAGCAATCATCATAAAAAAGAAAGCAGCTACATACAAAGCAGACCATGGTCGGTTTGCTAATTGATGTTGTACGTGTTTCGCATGTTCATCGCCATGATGTGCATCGGCTTCTGCATGCGCAGCTTCACCGTGATTGTCGTGAGCATCTACAGCATGTGTTGTTGCTGCTTCATGGCCACCTCCGTGATGAGCAGACTCCTCGGCAAGCATTGTTTTAACTTCTTCTAAAGATTTATGAGAAGACATAAAACCATATCCAACACCCAATATACCTAGAATTATTAGTGCGAAAGAAAATGTCCTTAATTTATTTGAAAATGTGTACATATCTATATATAATCTTATCTAATCGACTTACTTTTCTAAATCTGCTTTTAACTGAAGTACATAAGCAACAACTTGCCAACGTTCTTCTTCGTTTAACTGATTTTTATAGGACCCCATGGCGTTTTTACCATAATAAATAGTATGGTAAATACTTCCTGCTGTAATTGCTCTACCAGCATCATCGTATTTAGGAACACCTAATATTTTTTCTCTTTTAACTAAAGCACCTTGGCCATCGCCTTTAACACCGTGACAAATGCCACAGTAAATATTGTAAAGGTCTTTACCACGTGTTACATCTATTTGCGTAGAATCTAAAGGATTCATTAAAGTTTCTTTTGCTAAAGCGAATCCGTCTGCATCGTTTGCATACTCGAAAGGTAAATGACCTCTGGCTACGGCACCATCTGCAGGTAATTGAGCTTCTACACCATTTCTAAAAGCAGTAGATTCACTATACGCTTCGTAACCCACAGATTCGTACATGTTAGGCATGAATTGATAGTTTGGTCTGCTATCCTTCTTACAAGACACTGCAGATATTAAAACTACGGCTATTGCAATTATTTTTATTAAGCTTTTCATTGGTTTATTTTAATGCGCTTTATCTACTAATTTTATTTCTACAGCTCCAGTTTCCTTTAACAAGTCAGACAATTCAGTCTCGTTGTTATGCACAGGAATTTCCATTAAAAAATGGTCGTCTGTGGTTCTTGGATCTGGGTTTTCTGCACTTTTAAAAGGCCACATTCTACTGCGTAAATAAAATGTTATTACCATTAAGTGAGCTGCAAAAAACACCGTTAATTCGAACATAATTGGCACGAAGGCTGGCATGTTCTCTAAGTAACTAAAGCTAGGTTTACCACCTATGTTTTGTGGCCAATCCTCTATCATAATAAAATTCATCATGGTAGTGGCTACAGTTAAACCAATACATCCGTAAATAAAGGCACATATTGCTAAACGTGTTGGCGCTAAGCCCATAGCTTTATCTAAACCGTGAACTGGAAAAGGTGTGTATATTTCTTCTATATGATGTTTAGCCGCTTTAACTTGTTTAACAGCCGACATTAAAACATCATCATCGGTATAAATAGCGTGAATAACTTTTGAAGATTCCATATGCTACTCTTAATTTTTTGAATTATTAGCTGAAGTTCCAGATGTTCTTGGGTCTGCTCCAGTACCTACTAAACTATCTCCTCTTTCTCTTATTTTCTTGTAACGCTCTCCAGAAGACTTTAAAATAGTCTTAACTTCTGCTTGAGCAATTACAGGGAATGTTCTAGAATATAATAAGAACAACACGAAAAAGAATCCTATAGTTCCAATAAATATTCCTATATCAACAAATGTTGGGGAGAACATTGTCCAAGACGATGGTAAGTAATCGCGGTGTAACGAGGTTACAATAATTACAAAACGCTCAAACCACATTCCTATGTTTACTACGATAGAGATAAAGAACGAGAACATAATACTTGTTCTTAGTTTTTTGAACCACATAAATTGTGGAGAAAACACGTTACAAGTCATCATCGCCCAGTATGCCCACCAATAAGGTCCGGTTGCTCTGTTTAAGAACGCATATTGTTCGTACTCTACACCAGAATACCAAGCAATAAATAATTCTGTTATATACGCCACACCAACAATGGAACCTGTAATCATGATTACGATGTTCATTAACTCGATGTGTTGTACTGTAATATAATCTTCAAGATTACATACTTTTCTCATTATTATAAGTAATGTGTTTACCATCGCAAATCCAGAGAAAATCGCTCCTGCAACGAAGTAAGGAGGGAAAATCGTGGTATGCCATCCTGGTATTACCGAAGTAGCGAAATCGAAAGATACAATGGTGTGTACAGAAAGTACAAGTGGTGTAGCTAAACCTGCTAATACCAAAGATACTTCTTCAAAACGTTGCCAGTCTTTTGCACGTCCTGACCAACCAAAACTTAAAATAGAATAAATTTTCTTTTGGAATGGCTTTACAGCGCGATCTCTTAACATAGCGAAGTCTGGAAGTAAACCTGTCCACCAGAACACTAAAGATACCGATAGATACGTTGAAATCGCAAATACGTCCCAAAGTAATGGCGAGTTAAAGTTAACCCATAACGATCCAAATTGGTTAGGAATAGGTAACACCCAATACCCCATCCATGGACGACCCATGTGAATGATTGGGAATAAACCTGCCTGTACTACCGAGAAGATAGTCATAGCTTCTGCAGAACGGTTAATGGCCATTCTCCATTTTTGACGGAATAACAATAGTACTGCAGAAATTAATGTTCCTGCGTGACCAATACCTACCCACCAAACAAAGTTAGTAATGTCCCAGGCCCAACCAACGGTTTTATTTAAACCCCAAGTTCCAATACCTGTCGATACTGTGTAAATAATACATCCTAATCCCCAAAGGAAAGCTACTAAGGCAATAGAAAATACTATCCACCATTGTTTATTTGCTCTTCCTTCTACAGGTCTTGCTACCTCCACAGACACATCGTGGTATGATTTTTCGCCTGTAACTAAAGGTCTTCTAATAGGTGCTTCGTAATGAGACGCCATATCCTTTTATAATTATTTCTAGATTCGTTATTATGCTTCTGTTGTATTTCTCACTTTTGTTTGATACATCACGTTTGGTTTTGTGCCAACGTGTTCTAACAAGTGATACATACGATTATCTTCTTTAAGGTGTGCTACCTTACTGTTTTTATCGTTTATGTCTCCAAAAATCATGGCACCACTGCTACAAGCTGCAGAACATGCTGTTTGGAATTCACCGTCTTTAATTTCTCTACCATCGCGTTTTGCATCAAGAACTGTTTTTTGTGTCATTTGAATACACATAGAACATTTCTCCATAACACCACGAGAACGTACAACAACATCTGGATTTAATACCATACGACCTAAATCGTCGTTCATATGGTAATCAAACTCATCGTTACCATTGTAAAGGAACCAGTTAAAACGACGTACTTTATAAGGACAGTTGTTTGCACAATATCTTGTACCTACACAACGGTTATACGCCATATGGTTTTGTCCTTGACGCCCGTGAGAAGTTGCTGCTACCGGACAAACAGTTTCACATGGTGCGTGATTACAATGTTGACACATTACTGGTTGGAAAGCTACTTGTGGATTTTCTGAAGCATGCTCCATTTCTCCAAATTCGCTTAATGAACTACCTAAGCCAGAAATATTATCTTTTTTCTCGTTATCGCCTTCGAATGATTCTTCAGACGAATAATATCTATCTATACGTAACCAGTGCATATCGCGGCTACGACGAATTTCACTCTTACCAACTACTGGTACGTTGTTTTCTGCATGACAAGCAATAACACAAGCACCACATCCTGTACAAGCATTTAAATCGATAGATAAGTTAAAATGGTGGCCGATAGAACGATCGAACTCATCCCATAAATCAACATCTGGAGACGTTACAGGAGTTTCTACGTGGTTTAAAGACACTACAGGCATGGCATTCCATTCTGCTTTATCTTTAGTATTGAAAATCTCTAAAGTTGTTTCTTTAACGATATCGCCACGCCCCATTAGTGTGTTATGTAACTGCACACAAGCAAATTCATGCTCGCCAGCTACTGCACTAATGCTAACATTTTGTACTGTATTAAAATTGTGGTATAAAGCATAAGCGTTAACACCAGTTTTCATTTCGTCTTTTAAACCAGCAGTTCTACCGTAACCAAACGATAAACCTACCGTGCCTTTAGCTTGTCCAGGCTGAATAATTACAGGCACACGATCTAAAGTAGTACCGTTAACTGTCACGCTTGCATAACTACCATTTAAGGCACCGTTAGCCACGTTTTTATTCATTAAACCTAATGCATCAGCATCAGCTTTAGATACCGTTAAATAGTTATCCCAAGAGGTTCTTGTAATAGGATCTGGGAACTCTTGTAACCATGGGTTATTTGCTTGTTGGCCATCACCCATACCTGTTTTAGTATATAACACTAACTCTAATCCTTCGGAAGTAGCAGAAGCTACCAATTTTGAAGCGGCTTCGGCTCCTGAAATTACTGCGATAGCAACATCAGCACCGTCAGTTCCTTCAGAACCTGTTGAAACAGTTTTAGAAGTTGTAGTTGTTACATATTCATCTTTATCTTCTTCTGCTAAACCTACACCTACAGCGGCATCATGAATCACACCACCTACCCAGGTACGTTTTTTCTTAGCTTTTAAAGCTGTTGTAGTTTCTTCTATAGTTTCTGTAGAAACGCCATTCACTAAAGCTCCTATTTTACCAACAATGAAAGATCCATCGTGTAAAGCTTGATTGAATGAGGCTCCTCCTAAAATATTAGATTCCCAAGTATCTTTAATAAAATCGTGGTAGGTAAATGTATTTCCTGTCCAAGTTAATAAAGCATCTTGGAATTGTTTCGTATCGAATAACGGACGAATAGTTGGTTGAGTTAACGCAAAATGTCCGCGTTTAATTTCTACATCACCCCAAGCTTCTAAATAATGTGGCGCTGCAGCAACATATTGTGTGTTTGAAGATGTCTCATCAGATTTCAAAGAAAATGCAACACTTAAGCTGGTTTTCTTTAAACCTTCAGAAAATTCACCTGCATTAGGCAACGTATATAATGGGTTTACACCACTCATAATAATAGCTCCAACACGTCCAGCATTCATATCTGAAACTAATTTAGCTACCGCTGCATTATTGCCTTGTCTTGTAAGAATAGGTAATCTTGGGTGAAATGCTTTACTATTTAACGCTTCATTTATTTCTAAAACTAAAGCTTGTGCATTTACATCTTGAATACCTGAAACCACTACACCACCACGTCCTGCTTTTTTAAGCGCACTAGCAGCAGCTTTTACAGCAGTATCGATATGCTCTGGTAAATCTCCAGAAACAGAACCACCAACAACATAGCTATACAATTTAGCTAAAGCTACTTTTTGCTGAGCAGGGGTTAACGGCACACGCTTATCGGCGTTAGCACCAGTTAACGACATGTTAGATTCGAATTGGATATGGCGCGACATTTTACCTTCGCTAGGTACTCTACCTTTTGCATAACCAGAATCGAAACCACCGCCTTGCCAATCGCCTAGAAAATCTGCACCAACAGAAACAATAGTCTCCGCTTGAGCAAAGTTATAACTTGCTAAACCACGACGACCGTATTTTGCTTGGTAAGCGTCTAATGCTTTAGATTCTGAAATTGCATCGTAAATTACATGACGAACATTACCGTATTTTTCTTTAAAAAGATTAATTATTCTATCTGTGGTTGGACTCGCAAAAGTTTGTGTTAACAACACAATCTCTTTACCAGAACCAGAAATAGAAGTTAATTGCGAAGTAATTTCTTGATCTAAATCATTCCAAGAAATTGGATTTCCTTCTTTTAAAGGACCTTGTACTCTTAAGCTATCGTACAAACCTAAAACTGAGGCATTCACTCTGGCATTAGCACTACCATGTGTTTTAGCCAAAGCATTATTTTCAATTTTAATAGGACGCCCTTCACGCGTTTTCACTAAAACACTTGCAAAATCGAAACCATCTGCAATTGTTGTTGCGTAATAGTTGGCTACACCAGGAATAATTTGTTCTGGTTGCACTACATAAGGAATCGACTTGACTACTGGTCCTTCACAAGCTGCAAGTGATGCGGCCGCTGTACTAAAACCAACATATTTTAAGAAATCACGACGTGTAGTAGAAGAAGATTCTAGCGTTGCTTTATCTCCTAAAAACTCATCTGTAGGAATTTCTTCAACAAATTCGTTTTGTTTTAGCGCCTCAACCATAGAGCTGTTTTCGTTTAGCTCTTCAACACTTTTCCAGTATTTCTTGTTTGATGACATATTGTATAATTGAATTACTTCGTATTTATTTTAAATTTTTCGTTTTACCGAAAAGACTATAAATCTTATTTTATTAATAATGACATTTACCACATTCTAAAGCACCCATCTGCGCAGCTGTCAATTCTTCTACGCCATACTTTTTAGATAACTCTTCGTGAATTTTGGTATAATAATCGTTGTCTTTAACTTTAACATTAGTCTCTCTATGACAGTTGATACACCAACCCATAGTTAATGGAGCGTGTTGATACATCACTTCCATTTCTTGAACAGGACCATGACAAGTTTGACACTCTACACCCGCAACAGTAACGTGTTGCGAGTGGTTGAAATACACAAAGTCTGGTAAATTATGAATACGAACCCATTTAACTGGCTGCGTTTCTCCTGTATATTTTTGCTCTACATCGTCCCAACCAACAGCTTTATACAACTTCTTGATTTCGCCATCGTAGAATTCTTTACTGTGTTCTGCAGTTGCAGTTTCTGGAGCCACTTCGTAAATTGATTTATGACAGTTCATACATACATTTAACGAAGGAATACCTGATTGCTTACTTACTCTAGCAGAAGAGTGACAATACTTACAGTCTATACCATTGTCTCCAGCATGTATTTTATGAGAATAGTGTATTGGTTGAACCGGCTGATACCCTTGATCTACGCCTACCTGCATCATGTAACCATAAGCATAATACGCACCAACTAACAACAAGAAGATAGTGGTAACCAATACTAAAAATTGATTTTTCACGAAAGCCTTCCAAAGCGGCATACGTGCAGACTCTTCTACAACCACTCCTTTAGCATCGGCAAAACGGTTTAAGGTTTGACGCACTAAAATTAACGCCATTGCCAACAAACCAAATAACAACACTAAAGCTCCTAAAATAATTTGATTGGAAATACCATCGTTACTGCCCGCAGCAACAGCAGCTCCTACTGGCGCAGCACCTGCAGCTGGCTCAGCTTTCTTTTCTGCCGTATACGCTAAAATATTATTGATATCATCATCAGATAATTGCGGGAAAGCCGTCATCGGCACGCCGTTATACTCGTTAAATATTTTGTTGGCATAATCGTCTCCAGATTTAATTAATCCAGAACTATTTCTTACCCAAGAATGAATCCAATCTCTATCTAATCCTGATTCACTTAAACGTGCCTCAATATCTCTTAAAGCTGGACCTGTCATTTTTTTATCTAATTGGTGACAAGCCGCACAATTAGAATTAAACAATGCTTTACCTTTTGCGGGATCTCCATCTTGCGCAGAAAGCGAGGTTGTAAATGCAAGTAAAATAATTAAACCGAAACGGAAAATGTTTTTGTTTAATTTACAGTGTATCACCTGTTTCATATTTTTGGTTGAATTAACTCCTATACTTTGGTACTCTTTTTCCATCTATAATAAGAAAAATACAGTTATAAAAATTTCGAACAAAAGTAACATTTAAAGTCGATTTTAGAAATGTTACAGAAGTGTTAATCTATAATTTAGAGGGATTCTAAATAAAAAAACACAATAACTTTACACGAATAACTTTTACATTTGTACTAAATAAGTTGAAAATGAAATTATTGAATTTTAAAATCGCTGGACTAACAGCTGTATGCGTCTTTACATTAGCTTCTACCGCCTTTGCACAACAAGGTTCGTTAGCTATTAACCAAGACCAGGAAATTAATAAATTGCTTGAAGTAAAGAAAGAAATGGATAAGGATGAAAACGCTTCAGATCGGTTTAAAATCCAAATCTATTCTGGAAATCGTGCCAATGCCGAGAAAACACAAAAAGATTTCGGCAACAAGTTCGACCAATGGAAATCTACCTTAGTTTACGAAACCCCAAACTACAAGGTTTGGATTGGCAGTTTTAGAAGCCGTTTAGAAGCCGATAGAGCGTTAATAGATATAAAAAAGGAATATCCTAACGGATTTATATTTAAGCCTAAAAAAGCGAATTAACACACAACGTTATTACATAAAAAAGGCGACCATTTGGTCGCCTTTTTTATGTTTGATACCGAAAATTATTTCAGTTTCTTTTTAACTTCTACTTCTTGGAATGCTTCTATAATATCGCCTTCCTTAATGTCGTTGTAGTTTTTAATTTGCATACCGCAATCGTAACCTTTAGAGACTTCTTTAACATCGTCTTTAAAGCGTTTTAACGACGCTAACTCTCCTGTAAACACCACTACACCATCGCGAATTAAACGTACTCCAGAGTTTCTGTAAATTTTACCACTTGTAACCATACAACCGGCAATAGAACCTACTTTAGATACTTTAAAAATTTCGCGAATTTCGGCGTTACCTGTTACCTCTTCTTTAAGTTCTGGAGACAACATACCTTCCATAGCATCTTTAAGATCGTTAATCGCATCGTAGATAATAGAGTATGTTCTGATGTCGATTTCTTCTTTATCGGCAATTGCTCTCGCATTACCCATTGGGCGCACGTTAAATCCGATTATAATGGCATCTGAAGCCGACGCTAACAGTACATCACTTTCTGTAATAGCTCCAACACCTTTATGGATGATGTTTACTTGAATTTCTTCGGTAGATAATTTTTGGAACGAATCTGTTAAAGCTTCAACAGAACCATCCACATCTCCTTTAAGAATAATATTAAGCTCTTGGAAATCTCCTAATGCAATTCGACGTCCAATTTCATCTAAAGTAATATGGCGCTGTGTACGTACAGATTGCTCACGTTGTAATTGTGTACGCTTAGTTGCAATTTGTTTAGCTTCACGCTCATCTTCAAATACATTAAATTTATCTCCTGCCTGTGGCGCACCATCTAAACCTAAAATAGATACTGGTGTACTAGGGCCAGCTTCTTTAATTTCATTACCACGCTCGTCGTGCATGGCCTTCACCTTTCCACTGTTTTTACCAGCAAGTACATAATCTCCTATTTTAAGCGTTCCTGCTTGCACTATAATAGTAGATACATAACCACGACCTTTATCTAAATATGCTTCAACAACGGTACCGTTGGCTAGCTTATCTGGATTTGCTTTAAGCTCTAGTAACTCGGCTTCTAATAATACTTTTTCAAGTAATTCTTTTACACCTGTTCCTTGCTTGGCAGAAATATCGTGCGACTGGATTTTACCTCCCCAATCTTCAACCAATAAATTCATATTAGCAAGACCTTCCTTAATCTTATCTGGATTTGCCGTTGGCTTATCTACTTTGTTAATTGCAAATACAATTGGCACACCTGCTGCTTGAGCATGAGAAATAGCTTCTTTTGTTTGCGGCATAATATCGTCGTCTGCTGCAATAACAATAATCGCTAAATCGGTGATTTGTGCTCCACGTGCACGCATGGCGGTAAAAGCTTCGTGACCTGGTGTATCTAAAAAGGCAATTTTCTGACCATTTTCCAGAGTTACACCATAAGCACCAATATGCTGTGTAATACCACCAGATTCGCCCGCAATAACATTCTCTTTACGAATGTAATCTAACAGCGATGTTTTACCGTGATCGACATGCCCCATTACTGTAATAATAGGAGCACGTTCTACTAAATCTTCTGGCTTATCTTCTTCTACTTCAATATTATCTTCTAAGTCTGAAGTTACAAATTCTACTTGGTAACCAAATTCTTCTGCTACAATTGATAAAGTTTCAGCATCTAAACGCTGATTCATCGTTACCATCATTCCTAACGACATACATGCCGAGATAATTTGGGTAACCGAAACATCCATCATTGTTGCTACTTCGCTTGCTGTAACAAACTCGGTAACTTTAAGAATTTTGCTTTCTGCTGCTTGTTGTTCAGCATCTTTCTGACTTTGCTCTCTGTGCGAATCTCTCTTGTCTCTACGGTATTTAGCACCCTTACCTTTATTAGACTTCCCTTGAAGTTTCTCTAAGGTTTCCCTTACTTGTTTTTGTACTTCTTCTTCGCTAGGCTCTTCCTTAACGATTGGGCGTCTTGGTTGTTGTCCTTTTTTACCTTTAAAACGATCGTTATTACCACGCCCTTGACCTGTATTGTTACCACCTGTATTGGTGTTTTGGTCGCCAGGCTTGCTTATACGTCTGCGTTTTCTCTTGTTTTTATTAGCAGCATTATCATTTCCTGCTGTTTTAGCAGCTGGTTTCTTTTTAGGCTTATTAAACTGAGATAAATCGATTTTCTCTCCAGCAATTTTTGGCCCGGTAAGTTTTTGATATTGTGTTTTTAAATGCTCTTGCTCTTCTTCTGCAGGTTTTTCGGAAACAACTTTTGGTTGTTCTTTTTTTACAGGCTCCTCTTTTTTAACTGGTTTTGATGCTGGTTTAGGATCTTCGGCTTTTGGTTTAGACTCTACTTTTGGAGTTTCATTAACCTTAGGCTCTTCTTTTTTAACCGGTTCTGGAGCGACCTGCTTAACTTCTGGTTTCTCTTCTTTCTTAACCTCTGGTTTAACTTCTTCAACCTTAGGTTTTTCGATTTCTTTAGAAACTACAGGTTCAGGTTTTGGAGGTTGTTGTACAGGCTCTTCTTTTTTCTCTTCTGGCTTAGCTGGTGTACTAGGTTTAGCATCTAAATCTATTTTACCCACTTGCTTAGGTCCAGAAAGTGTTGTTTTGGCTTTTACGATTTGCTCCTTCTTCGCTTCTTCTTTCTGTTTTGCTTCAAGTTCACGCTCGCGTTGTTCTCTTAAGGCTTCTTTCTCTTTAAGCTTTGCCTCGCTTACTTCTTGAGATGCCACCTTTTTGTTAGCGTCTGTTTGAAATTCGCCAGAAAGCACATTGTATACTTCCTGAGAAATTTTTGTAGTAGGACGCTTATCGATACTAATGCCTTTAGACTCTAAAAAATCTACTGCACGATCGATAGAGATGTTTAACTCACGTAAAACTTTATTTAATCTAATTGTTTCAGCCATAAATTGCCTTTAATATACCCCAAATATATGTTATTCTTCAAATTCTTCCCTAAGAATTCTAATAACTTCGTTAATTGTTTCTTCTTCTAAATCTGTTCGTTTTACAAGATCTTCTACATCTTGCTCTAAAACGCTCTTAGCAGTGTCTAACCCGACCTTGCTTAATTCTTCAATAATCCAAGCGTCGATTTCATCCGAGAATTCTGATAATTCTACATCTTCCTCGGCACCTTCTCTAAACACATCGATTTCGTAGCCAGTAAGTTGACCTGCCAAACGAATGTTGTGTCCGCCACGACCAATAGCCTTACTTACCTCTTCTGGTTTTAAGATTACCTCGGCGCGTTTATTCTCTTCATCTATTTTAATAGAAGTTACTTTTGCCGGACTTAACGCTCTTGTTATAAATAACTGAAGGTTTGTCGTGTAATTAATAACATCTATATTTTCGTTTCCTAACTCACGAACTATGCCATGAATTCTAGAGCCCTTCATACCAACACAAGCACCTACTGGATCGATTCTGTCGTCGTAAGAATCTACAGCTACTTTAGCCTTTTCGCCAGGAATTCTAACTACATTTTTAACGGTAATTAAACCATCGAAAACTTCTGGAATTTCCTGCTCGAATAATTTTTCTAAAAATAAAGGCGAAGTACGCGACATAATAATTGCCGGCTTACTTCCTTTTAGCTCTACATTTTCTATAACTCCTCTTACGTTATCTCCTTTACGGAAAAAATCTGAAGGAATTTGTTTTTCTTTAGGCAGAATAATTTCGTTACCCTCGTCGTCTAACAAAATTACTGCTCTATGGCGAATGTGATGCACTTCTGCGGTATAAATATCGCCAATTAAGTCTTTAAACTGCTTATAAATGTTTGTATTGTCGTGTTCGTGAATTTTAGAAATTAAATTTTGGCGTAATGCTAAAATAGCACGACGACCTAAATCGATTAATTTCACTTCTTCAGACACGTCTTCGCCTACTTCAAAATCGGGCTCGATTTTACGGGCTTCACTTAAAGAGATTTCTTGGTTTGGCTCCTCTACTTCTCCATCGGCCACAACCACGCGATTTCTCCAAATTTCTAAATCGCCTTTATCTGGATTTATAATGATATCAAAATTATCGTCATCTCCAAACTTTTTCTTCAAGGCATTTCTAAAAACATCCTCTAAAATCGCCATTAACGTTACACGATCTATTAATTTATCGTCTTTAAATTCTGAAAAAGAATCAATTAACGCTAGATTTTCCATAACTCTCTTAAATTAAAATTTAATCATCACTTTTGCTTCTACAATATCGTTATAAGGAATGTTAGCCTTTTTTTGCACTGTTACCTTGCCTTTACCTACAGGCTTAGGCTCTCTTGCTTTCCATTCTAAAACTATTTCATCATCATTCGCACCAACCAAAGTTGCCTCTATAGTTTCGGCCGAAGTTTTAACCTCTAGCGTTCTGCCTATATTTTTCACATATTGTCTGGTATGCGTTAATGGAGACGCTGCTCCTGCCGACATAACTTCCAGAGAAAAATCCTGTTCTTCCCGATCTAAATTATGCTCTATTGCTCTGCTTAAAAACACACAATCGTCTACATTCACACCTTGATCGCCATCTACTATAACTTTAATAGCATTATCGGCCGAAATCGTGAGATTTATTAAAAATAAATCGTCGCGTTCTTTCAAAGCGTTATCCAATAAATTCTCTACAGTTGCTCTAAACATTTTTTAGTATAAAAAGAGGGGACTCTGTCCCCTCGCATTTTCTTTTTTCTTACAACGGGGCAAATATACAACTTTTTTATTGAGAATCGCAAGCTTTCAAATATCAATTTTTATGCGTAAATTTATATAGTTTCTTAAACCTAAAAACTTTACATTATGAAACGCATATTAGTCCCTACCGATTTTTCTGAAGAAGCCATTTACGCCACAAAGATAGCAGCTCAGTTTGCCAGAAAATACAACTGCAAAATCTACCTTTTGCACATGATAGAATTGCCAATACCACAGCTTGACGCCTTAAACACATCGTACAGCGAGTTACCCGAGGCCATGTTTTTTATGAAACTTGCTGGACAACGCTTTGAGACTTTAATGGCTAAAGATTTTTTAAAAGATATTGAGGTACACGACATTGTAAAAACCAACACCACCTTTGAAGGCATAACATCTACCTGCAAAGAACTAGAAATAGACTTAATTGTAATGGGGTCGCATGGCGCCACAGGTTTTAAAGAAATGTTTATTGGCTCTAATGCCGAAAAGGTAGTGCGCACATCTAAAATACCCGTTTTGGTTATTAAAAGCCCGAACGACCAATTCGAGGTAAACAACATGGTGTTTGCTTCAGACTTTAAACTGGACCACAAAGACACCTACAAACAAGCTATTGCATTTGCAGAGTTATTTAATTCGAAAATACATTTACTCTACGTAAATACCCCGAATAACTTTATAACCACAGACGAAGCTAACAAACGCATACATGCGTTTTTAAAAGACAACACATTTAGCAATTACTCTATAAACATCTACAACGATGAAACCGTAGAGAAAGGCATATTAAATTTTGCATATAAAATTAACGCAGACCTTATAAGCATAAGCACTCATGGCCGTCAAGGGATAGCACACTTTTTAAACGGAAGTATAAGCGAAGACATTGTTAACCATGCCAAACGCCCTATCTTAACATTTAAACTATAATTTCTTAAGTTTTTATAAAACACAAAATCGCCTTAACATCACAGTTAAGGCGATTTTTCTACCAAAAACTATTGCGTGTATGTACTTAGTTATGTTCTCTACTTTTATCGGAAACGATCATGCCTTCGGCCTGAAAATACTTTTCCGATTTTATAATATTTAACAACCAGTCATAATGATTTTTAGAACGTCTTCTAAATCTGTATCGTAAAATTTGCTCCATAATATAAATGATTTAGGAAGCAGGCTAAATAACTGCATAGTAGAATTTTAAGGCATATTAAAAATACAATTCTTATCAATATCAATTTAACAAATTAGTTAAACCGCAAAATTGTTCGACAATTTTATACACCACACCCCACTTATCTTACATATTCACCTTTAAAAGACTGAACACCAAATAATAACACCTTTAATTTTCTATTTCTTTTTGAAAATAGATTAAGAAAAACGATATTGCTTAAAAAACCATTACCATGAAAACTATTTTAGCCCTACTTTGCCTAACCTTTTTATACTATTCCTGCAATAACGACGACGACTCCCAAGAAGAGGAATACCAAAAACTTAACACACAATACGAAGCCATTATAGCGCTAACCGCAGAAATACCCTGCACCGATGCCAGTACATGGGACTTTACAGCTATTGGAAGTAGGTTATGCGGTGGACCAGATGGATATATCGCCTACCCAACAACAATAGACACCGAAGCTTTTTTACAACAAGTTAGAGCATACACAAAAGCAAGAGCAGACTTTAACGAAAAATGGGGAGGCATGGGGCCATGCGATGTACCATCTCAACCATCCGGTGTAAAATGCGAAAACGGAGTAGCCGTTTTAGTTTACGGCTGGCCATAAAAAGCTCCCTAAAAAGTTAATGTTTCGTCAATCTAAATTTATCTCAGTTTCTCGGAATTATTAATTTTCAGAATAATGAGAATCAACACAAAACACAGAATGCCAGATTGTTTCATTTAGAACTAGCCATAAAAAAACCTCTAACTTTTTAATACGTTTAGAGGTTTTCTTTAATACTAAGTTATTTACCTATTTACTGTTCACCAATTAATGGCAATGCAGTCTGTATTTCATCATCTATCGACGTTTGCACATATCGCTCGAACTGCACAAACTGCGAAGCTTTTTTAGCTCCTAAAGCTTTTTTTATTTTTTTGTAATATTTTTTCTGAATTTTCTCTTGTTTCGCCCGGATGGTAAAAGTATCATTAACCAAAGCATCAGCCTGGCTATCGGTAAGGGTATCGTATTGCTCTACATACTGTTTTAATAAATCGACACGGCTATTAGCAACCGCCTTACGCTCTTCGCTATAATCGTCATAAATTTCCCAAAACGTCATGGCTTCGGTAGCATCTAAATCTAAGAACTCACCTAAAGCCGTTTTCTTTTCAGAATTAAACAAATCTTTAAAGGCTTCTAACTCGGCATTTTGAGCCGACAATTGCAAACCACACACAATGGCTAAGGCTAGTAGTATTTTTTTCATGTTTTAAAGTTTTTAAAAGTTACTGATTTAATAGTTCTTACGAAGATATTATTTTATTACTAAAAAAACAGCAATTATTACAAGACATCGCAGCAACAAACCGAAACTATAAGGCACAAAAAAACCCTAATTTACATTAGGGCTTTCTAAACTTGCTTGTTGGCCTACTAGGGCTCGAACCTAGACTCTTCTGGACCAAAACCAGACGTGTTGCCAGTTACACCATAGGCCAATGGCTTATTTGAGGGTGCAAATTTAATACAACTTTCCATATTCGCAAACTTTTTTCAAAAAAAAATTGTAGAAATTCTTAAGCTTTTACAAAAAGGCTTCACTGTTACATATTTATTATTAAATTCGCCTACCGAATAAACTATGACTTTCATGACACAATTCAACTTTAAAAAGTGGAATACCATTCTAGGCTGGATCGTTTTTGCTATTGCAGTACTAACTTATGGACTAACAGCCGAACCTACGGTAAGTTTCTGGGATGCTGGAGAATATATTTTAACCTCATCTAAACTACAAGTTGGACACCCGCCTGGAGCCCCGCTTTTTCAAATGCTCGGTGCTTTTTTCTCGATGTTTGCGCTTCAACCTCAACAAATTGGGTATATGCTAAACCTGATGAGCGCGGTTTCGAGTGCTTTTGCCATCTTGTTCATGTTTTGGACCATTACACTTTTACTTAAAAGATTTATTGTTAAAGACAACGATGCCATTACAAAAACCAACGCCATAGCCATTTTAGGTAGTGGTTTAGTAGGTAGTTTGGCATTTACATTTACCGACTCGTTCTGGTTTAATGCGGTAGAAACCGAAGTTTACGCCATGGCAACTTTAATTATGGCTGTTATGTTTTGGTTGGGTTTACGTTGGGAACAGGATATGGACAGCCCTAGAGGCAATCGTTGGCTGGTTTTAATTGCCTTTTTAATCGGTTTGTCCTTTGGTGTTCACTTTATGGGGCTATTAACCATTCCTGCAATTGCACTGGTATATTTCTTTAAACACTACAAAACGGTTACGATTAAAAATTTCCTTATTGCTAATGTGGTAGCTGTGGCTATATTGTTGTTCATTTTTAAATTATTACTTCCTAATGCGCTTAAATTTTTTAGTGCTTCGGAAATATTTTTTGTGAATTCATTCGGGCTTCCATTTAATTCTGGAACTATCATTGCGGCATTATTACTTATAGCTGCTTTTTATTTCGGTTTGAATTACACCCGTAAAAAAGGCTACGTTCATTTAAATACTCTGGCACTGTGTTTACTATTCATTTTTATAGGATTCTCGTCTTGGATGATGCTTCCTATTCGCGCGAATGCTAATGTGGTTATTAACGAAAACGACCCTTCTGATGCCAGAGAACTTTTAGCGTATTATAACTTAGAACAATATCCCGAAACCCACTTGTTTTACGGACCTCAATTTACAGACCAATACGCTGGGTTAGACGAAAACAATCCGTATGTAGACGACAAACCTAACTACGAAAAAGATGAAGCACAAGGCAAATACGTTATAGTAAACGATTATAAACGTGCCAAACAAAATTACAACTCTAAACACGCTTCTATTTTACCTAGAATGTGGAGTGCAGAGCATGCCGAAAATTACATGCTGTTTACTGGTTATTTAGATTTTAAACTAAAACCAGAATTCCAAATGGAAAACCAATTGCGCAACGCCGTTAACAGTTTTAAAAACGATGTTGCCCAAGGTCAAGTCGATTATCAAGATTACAGCAGTTTCTTAAAACAATTCAGTCAGTATATCGATATCGAAAAGCCATCATTAGCTAGTAATATTGCCTACATGTTTCAGTTTCAATTAGGTTATATGTACTGGCGTTATTTTATGTGGAACTATGTTGGGCGCCAAGACGATATTCAAGGTAAATACGATAATCACGGGAATTGGATTAGCGGTATTAATTTTATAGACGAATGGCATTTAGGCTTACCGCAAGACAATCTACCTAGTGACGTAAAAAATAACAAAGCCAGAAACACGTACTACTTTCTGCCTTTAATTTTAGGTTTAATTGGTTTATTTTTCTTGTTCAATTCAGATAAAAAATTATTCTGGGTACTCCTTGTTTTCTTCCTATTTACAGGGGTAGCCATTCAAGTATATACCAACGTAAGACCGTTCGAACCACGAGAACGCGATTATTCGGTAGTGGGATCATTCTATGTGTTTGCAATCTGGATTGGTTTTGGAGTTTATGCCATTATAGATAAATTGAAACAGCACATTACATCGCCCATACTTGCACCAGCAGTTACGGTATTGTGTTTAATTTTAGTACCAGGTATTTTGGCGGCGAATAATTGGGACGATCACGACAGATCTGATAAATACACAGCTAGATCTATGGCTAAAATGTATTTAGATTCTTGTGCTGAAAATGCCATACTGTTTACCATTGGAGATAATGATACCTTTGCCCTTTGGTATGCCCAAGAAATTGAAGGGTATCGCACCGACGTTCGTGTGGTAAACACCAGTTTATTCCAAACCGATTGGTATATCGACCAAATGAAGCGAAAAGCTTACGAAAGCGACCCGATTCCATCGCAATTAACACACGAGCAATACCGTTACGGTACACGCGATTATATTATGAAGCGCATCGTTTCTGAAGACACCATGAATATTAAAGACTTCATTAATTTTATAAGCAGCGACAACCCAAAAACCAAGTTTAAATACATCTTGCAAATGCAGGGCGAAGATCCTAGTTACTACCCAAGTCAATTACAGAATTCCAATTATTTCCCGGTAGAAAACATTTCTATCCCTGTAAACAAAAACAATGTTTTAAACAGCGGAATTGTCGCCCAAAAAGATGCCGATAAAATCGTACCTAACATCTATTTAAAAATAAAAGACAACGCCCTATACAAGAACCGTTTGCTAATGCTAGACATTGTGGCTAATAACAATTGGGAGCGCCCTATCTATTTTACAGGAGGAAGCTTTGGCGACGACGACTATTTATGGATGAAAGACTACCTGCAACTAGACGGTATGTGTTATAAACTGGTGCCGATAAAAACACCTGTTAACAAAAACAATCCGTTCGATATGGGGCGTGTAGACAGCGAACTGATGTACAATAAGGTTAAAAATTGGGATTGGGGCAATAGTGGCAGTCCAGACATTTACCACGATCCAGAAACTCGCAAAAACGCCATTTCTTACCGTGGCAATTTGGCGCGCTTAATGGAACAACTTATTAATGAAAAACAATTAGACAAAGCCGAAGACATCGCCGATATTGCCATGGAAAATATGCCTGTAGACCACTTTGGCTACTACACCTTATTAGAACCATACATTAGCGGCTATTACGAAGTAGGCTCTAAAGACAAAGCCAGAAAGCTCTTTAAAGACGTTGCTAAAAAATACCAAGAAAGTTTAGCGTATTACAGCAAGTTAAAAGTTGAAAAGCAATACGAAATGGCCGAAGACATTATTACGGATATAGAGCGTTATAAAGGTATTGTAGACGTGCTTTTAGAGTACGATCCTGAATTTGCAGAAACCGAAATGCAAACTTTTAACAATAATCTAAAACTATTTGAACACTTTTACAGCGACAGACCTGCGCGACCAGAGCCAAACGATGTAGATTTAAACTCTCAAATTGATAGTGGTAGTATTCCCGCAGAATAACAATTCATGAATTTAATTCCTGCAAAAGCGCCACAGTTTATTAAAGGCATATTCCATAATTACGTTTGGGATATGCCTTTACTATATAAAAAAACCATCTACTTAACCTTCGACGATGGCCCTAACCCCGATATTACACCTTGGGTGCTTCAAACCCTAAAACAGTATCAGGCCAAAGCCACATTTTTTTGCATAGGCGATAACGCCAAAAAATACCCTGACGTTTTACAACAAACCATTAGCGACGGGCATAGCATAGGCAACCACACCTTTAATCATTTAAAAGGATGGAAAACCGATACCCAAACATATATCGAAAATATTGAAATGGCCAATGTCATTTTAAACACCAAACTGTTTAGACCACCCTACGGAAGAATAACAAACAAGCAGGCCAAAATATTACAAAAACAAGGCTACACCATTGTTATGTGGAGTATAATCTCTTTTGATTGGGAAGCAGACTTAAAGGAAGAAGATTGTTTAAACAACGTAATAAACCACGCTAAAGACGGTAGTGTTATTGTATTTCACGATAGTTATAAAGCTGCAAAAAACATGCAGTATGCTTTACCCAAAGTATTAGATTTTTTTAGCAAGAAGGGATATCAATTTAAGGGGTTAACCGTTTAAATATATTTTTGCACAATGGCAATTAAGGTATTGGCATCCTGCTCGCCACTTTGGCGCCATTTCATCTCGCCCTGTTTGTAAATAATTAATGTAGGTAAACCTTTTACCCGTAGTGCTTCAGCAAGCTCTTTGTTTTTTTCAACATCAATTTTAATCACTTTAGCTTTGTCTCCCAAGGCTGCCGCTACATCTCTAAGTACAGGATGCATGGCTACAGATTGCTCGTTCCATTCTGTAAAGAAGTTTAACAATACGGGAATATTGACATCTATAAGTTCTCCAAATTTCGACATATCTTACAATTTAACGAGGCAATGCAACATAGTTATAAGCGTTTACGCGCATTCCTAAATATAAAAATACATAATTCTAAATTAAAAATAACACGATAAGAAAATTATGACATTTCAGCGCCTTTTTTAAGCTCTATAACGGTAATTTCTGGCCAGATACCCACACGCCCAGGATATCCCAAATATCCAAACCCGCGGTTCACGTTTATAAATTGCCCTTTTTCCTTATAAATTCCGGCCCAATATTTATAACGCCATTTTATAGGACTCCATTTTACCCAACCTGGAATTTCGATTCCAAACTGCATACCATGCGTGTGCCCACTTAAAGTTAAATGATAATGATAATCGTCGTCTATAACCTGATCTTCCCAATGCGATGGATCGTGACTCATTAATATTTTAAAATCGGTAGCTTCAATTTTAGAAACAGCCTTCTTTAAATCGCCTGCCTTCTTAAAATGACCTCGCCCCCAGTTTTCAACCCCAACTAATGCAATACGTTCTCCGTTTTTTTCTAAAAATCGATTATCATTTAAAATAAGATCGAAGCCCATCTTTTTTTGGATTGCTTTTAATGCTCCTAAATTTTGTTCCTTTTCGGCTTCGGAATCCCAACTTACATAATCGCCATAATCGTGATTACCTAAAACAGAAAACTTTCCATCTTTAGCTTTTAATGCGCCAAAGGTATCTTGCCAAGGCTCCATTTCCGAAGCTAAATTATTAACCATATCTCCGGTAAACAAAATAACATCGGACTCCTGTTCGTTAATTAAATTTATAGCGTACTCTATTTTCTGCTTATCATCAAAACTGCCGCTGTGTATGTCACTAATTTGCGTTAAGCGATAACCATCAAAAGCATCTGGTAAATCTTCAAAATGCAAAGTGTACTTTAACACCCTAAAATCGTACTTTCCTTTAAACATACCATAAAGTAGGCCTGCAAAAGGTACTGCCGCCAAACCAATGGCTATTTTACTAACAAATGCTCGACGACCAGGAAAATAGCCTGTATCTTTTTTATCTTTCTTTAAATATCTGTACACCCCTTTTGGCATGCGTAAAATATCTTCGAAACCCAACACAATTAACAATAGTAGTTTTGGCACAATAACGACCAACAAATACCCAAAAGCGTAACTTTTGGCATGAGTTAACACTTTTAATTGACTAGGGTTTAAAAGCATTTCGTAAATAAAATTACCCAAAACCAACGCACTTAACAACCAATACACCCAAAACACAAAACGTTGTTTTGTGAGTTGTTTAAACGCCTTAAATGCATACCAATCTAAAAATATATAAAAGGCAAAAAATATAATCCAACGTAGCATAATACTAATTTACTGGCTAAAAGTATAAATTAAGTTTTTAATCTATCCTAGTAAAATGTTAAAGCTAATCTCCCCTCTAGGACTTTTAGCTAAAACGCCCTGCAAATTCTTTTTTATTTTTACTTTAGCCACATAGCAAACACCTCTATTTACTATGACCAGAATTATTTTCCTTTTGAGCCACTTATTATGTTTTAGTGTTATCGCACAAGCGCAAACCACACCTTCCAAAACAGTATTAGAATATGTGAATCCGTTTATAGGCACAAGTAAAATGGGACATACATTTCCTGGGGCGATGGCGCCTTTTGGCATGGTACAATTGAGTCCGCAAACCAATTTTCAACCACTGTTTAAAAACGGCAAGTACAACCCCGAAACCTACGAATACTGTGCCGGCTACCAACATAAAGACACTACCATTATCGGGTTTTCGCACACAAATTTTAGTGGCACAGGCCATGCCGACTTAGGCGATATTTTAATGATGCCTACTGTAGGCGATCTTAACCTAAACCCTTTACCTACCGCAAATAACCCTACTGGATTTTATTCAACATTCACGCACGAAAAAGAATCCGCTTCGCCTGGCTACTACCAAGTAGATTTAGACACCTACGGAATTAAAGCAGAATTAACAGCTAGCGATCGTGTTGGTTTTCACCAATACACCTTTCCAGAGTCTAACAACTCACACATTATTTTAGACCTTGTTTACAATATTTATAATTACGACGCTAAGAATGTTTGGACATCTATTCGCGTAGAAAACGATTCTACCATTACGGGTTACAGACAGACCAATGGTTGGGCAAGAGACCGAAAAGTATTTTTTGCCATAACTTTTTCAAAACCTTTTAAAAGTTACGGTCATAAAAAATACGACCAAGTCGCCTATAATGGTTTTTACAGAAAATTTAATGAATTTGAAAATTTCCCAGAAATGGCTGGTCATAACCTGCGTGCTTATTTCAATTTCGACACTAAAGCTTCAGAAAAAATTCAAGTAAAATGCGCCTTATCCTCTGTAAGTACTGCTGGTGCCTTATTAAATCTGAAAACCGAAATTCCGCATTGGGATTTCCAAAAAACCAAAATCGAAACCCAAGAAAAATGGAAGAAAGAATTATCTAAAATTGAAGTTGAAACCATTTCTGAAGCAGATAAAACCACATTCTATACAGCACTTTACCACACCATGCTTAGCCCTATTATTTACGAAGATGTAAATGGACAGTATCGTGGGTTAGATCAAAATATTCACACGTCTAACGGCTTTACAAACTACACCATATTTTCGTTGTGGGATACTTACAGAGCGCTTCATCCTTTATTCAACCTGATGCAACCTAGCAGAAATAACGACATGATAAAATCGATGCTGGCCCATCACGACCAAAGCGTGCACCACATGCTTCCCATTTGGAGCCATTATGCCAACGAGAACTGGTGTATGATTGGCTACCACGCTACGTCTGTAATTGCAGATGCCATGGCAAAACATGTTGGCGATTTTGATACAAATCACGCTTTAACAGCTGCGATTAATACCGCAAACACCAATTATTTTGATGGACTTGGCGACTACAAAACCTACCATTACGTACCCGAAGACAAAAGCAGTGCTTCGGTATCTAAAACCCTAGAATACGCATATAACGACTGGTGTATCGCCCAAATGGCAAAGCAAATAAACGATACTAAAACAGAAGGTACATTTACGAATCGATCGAAAAATTACGAACACGTTTACGATGCGTCTATTGGTTTTATGCGCCCAAAATTATCTGACGGTACTTTTAAAACAGATTTTGACCCTTTAGACACCCACGGGCAAGGGTTTATTGAAGGCAATGCCTGGAATTACAGTTTATACGTACCGCACGCCATTGAACACATGATTGATTTACGTGGCGGAAAAGAAAAATTTACTCAACATCTAGATAGCCTTTTTACCATGACGCTAGACGATAAATACATCGAAAAAAATGAAGACATCACCAGAGATGGCATTATTGGTAATTATGTGCATGGTAACGAACCCTCGCACCATGTACCGTATTTATACAACTGGACCAATGCCCCCTATAAAACCCAAGAACGGGTACGCCACATTTTAAATACAATGTACGGCCCAACCGTTGAAGGTTTATGCGGTAATGATGATGCCGGGCAAATGAGTGCATGGTATATTTTTAGTAGCCTCGGATTTTACCCTGTGCTACCAGGCTCCCAAAATTATGCCATAGGAAGCCCTCTAGTTAAAGAAGCCACACTCCATTTCGAGAATAACAAAACGCTAAAAATTATAGTAAAACAACAAAGTAAAAAGCATATTTATATTTCTAAAGTTTCACTAAACGGGAAAGTTATTAAGGACTTTACATTATCGCACGACGATTTAATACAAGGAGGCGAACTTATTTTTGAAATGAGTAAACGCCCCAAAACACATTAAAAAATACAATTAAAACCACTTAATGGTAAAATCTATTAATTTTTGTTTGAAACTATTATACGGCGGAAACAACAACGAAATAGTACCATTGCCATATTGCTTTAACACCGAGCGCTGATTAGAAAACTCCTGAAACCCAAAAATACCATGCGATTTACCAATACCACTTGTATTGCTGCCTCCAAATGGTAAATTATGGTTACTGTACTGCAAAATATTAGAATTAATGCAGGTGCTACCAGCCCGGGTAGCACTTATAATCTGTTGTATTTGTTTTTTGTTTTTACTATAAATATATAGCGCTAAGGGCTTCGATTTACCATTAATATAATCTATTGCTTCTTCAATTTTACCGTACGATTTCACGGGAAGTATAGGTCCGAAAATTTCGTCTTGCAACAACAAGGCCTCATCTGGCAGTTTAGATACTATTGTGGGAGCAAAAAACCGTTCATCAGCATTAAAATCGCCACCACATTCTATGGTTGCTCCTAGCGTTTTCGCATCTTGAATATAGTGCGTAAGCCTGTTAACATGCTTATCGTTTACAATTCGGCAATAAGCTGAAGACCGCATGGCCTCTTCTCCATAAAATTCTTGTATAACAGATTTTAACTCGGTTATAAATTCAGTTTTTACACCTTCGTGAATCAATACATAATCTGGTGAAACACAAATTTGTCCGTTGTTCAAAAACTTACCCCACGCAATTCGTCTTGCTGCTTCTTTTAAATTCGCAGATTCGTCTATAACAGTTGGCGATTTGCCTCCCAACTCTAAAGTTACCGACGTTAAATGCCTAGACGCGGCTTGCATTACTATCTTTCCTACCTGTGGCGAACCTGTAAAAAATATATGATTAAAAGGAAGCTCTAACAACGCTTCGGACACCGCAACATCGCCCTGTATTAAAGCAATCTCATCTTTAGAAAACAACGCTTCAATAATTTTTGCCATAACTTTTGCAATGTTCGGAGTTAATTCCGAAGGCTTTAAAATTACTGTGTTCCCAGCCGCAATTGCCGATACTAAAGGACCAAAAGTTAAATTAAGCGGAAAATTCCAAGGCGAAATAATTAAACACACGCCTTTAGGCTCGTACATAAACCAGGAACGGGTACCCAGCAAAGCCATTGGAGTTTTCACTTTTTGCTTAGCCATCCAACGCTTCAAATTCGATTTCACATATTTTATTTCGCTAACAACAGGATAAATTTCTGTGAGGTCGGTTTCTATAAACGGCTTTTTAAAGTCGGCATACAAGGCATCTCTAATCGCCTGTTTATAATCTACTTCTATTGCTTGTTTTAAAGCTTCTAATTTGGCTATGCGCTGTTTATAGTTGGCCTTTGCAACTTGAAATTGATTTGCCTGTTGAGCATTAAATATATTCTGAAACGGATTACTCATAACCTAACTCCTATTCTGGCTCCGAAAGTCCTTCTAAACCATGTACAAATAAATCGGCCAAAAAGTGAGCCATAGTATCTTTAGACGTTTCGAAATACCCTTGATGCAAACAAATAAACAATTCTGAAGCCGACGAAATAGCTACCAAACTAAACATTTTATAAAATTCTGTACTTTTAAAAGTAATGTGTTCGAATTTCATAAGTGAGTCTTTTAAATTGTTTACCACATTTATAATACTGTCGCTTGTGTACGATAATTTACGAATTTGATTTTGATTGTGCATATGAAACAACACCATATCTTCTGTACTCACCAAATCGAAATAAGCCTTAAACGACACAAATAAAAACTGATACACATCGGTAACACCAGCTTGGGCGGCCTTAATATCTCTATCGATATCTTGATTTAAAGTTTCCAAAATATCGCAAAACACATCTGTACTCGTTTTGTAGTAATTGTAAAACGTACCGCGACCAATATTGCTCACTTCAACAATATCGCTAATCGATGTATTTTCTAATCCCTTTTCCGAAAATAACTTTAAAGAGGCTTTTAAAATACTAGCTCTGGTTTTTTTCTTTTTCTCTTCGCGAGTACGATTCATTTACACACTATTTTAAACGCTAAAAATACACATTACCCCCTAAAAATCTATTAAATAAACCCTAAAACTGCACGTACAAAAAACAATACATATGCAATGCTACACGAGCTCGCTTCTTTTTTTAATTCTGTTTAACAATCCTTTTTTGTAGTTTTGACATTCTATCAAATTCAAAACCATGTCAGAACAAAAACGTCTATTTTTAGTTGATGCTTACGCGTTAATTTTTCGAGGCTATTACGCCTTTATTAAAAACCCAAGAATCAATTCTAAAGGATTAGACACCTCGGCCATTTTAGGATTTACCAATTCGCTTTTAGATGTTATAAAACGTGAACGTCCAGACCACTTAGCCGTTTGTTTTGATAAAGGTGGTAGTGTAGAACGTACCGAAATGTTTGAAGCTTACAAAGCTAATCGCGACGAAACTCCCGAAGCTATTAAGATTGCAGTACCATACATTTGCAATATTTTAAAGGCCATGCACATTCCTATTATAGAAAAAGCGGGCTACGAAGCCGATGATATTATAGGCACACTTTCTGTACAAGCCGAAAAAGCAGGTTACAAAACCTTTATGGTAACGCCCGATAAAGATTTTGCCCAACTTGTTACCGATAATGTGTTTATGTACAGACCAAAATCGTTTGGTGGCGGCTACGAAACTTGGGGATTAGACGAAGTAAAAGCAAAATTTGAAGTAGAGCGCCCAGAGCAAGTCATAGACTTTTTGGGCATGATGGGCGACTCGGCCGATAATATTCCTGGACTGCCAGGTGTTGGTGAGAAAACAGCCAAAAAATTTATAAAAGAATTTGGTAGTATGGAAGGCCTGTTGGAAAACACCCATCAGCTAAAAGGCAAAATGAAGGAAAAGGTTGAAGCCAATAAAGAACTTGGTTTACTATCTAAAAAACTCGCCCGTATTATGCTGGATGTTCCAGTAGAATTTCACGAAGAAGATTTTGAAATGTCGCAACCCGACACCGAAGCGGTAAAAACCATTTTTCAGGAACTAGAATTTAGACGTTTAATAGACAATTTTATAAAAACTTTCGCTGTCGAAACCGAAACTGCTGCCCAAACAACGGGAGGAACAACAGCAACAAAACCCGAAACTACAGCTGGCGCAGGACAATTTTCGTTGTTTGATACTGGTACAACGACCACCAATACGGTTTCAACAGATTCGAATCAAAGAAAAACAGCCGAAAACGCGAGTCATTTTTACCAAAGTGTCAATTCGCCATTGGCCTTAAAATTATTTTTGAAATCGTTGATGCAGCAAACCAGCGTGTGTTTCGATACCGAAACTACAGGATTAAATCCGTTAACTGCCGAACTCGTTGGCATCGCCTTCTCTTGGGAAACCGGTAAGGGGTTTTACCTACCATTCCCCGAAGACAAATCGGAGGCACAAACTCTAATCGAACAATTACGTCCGTTTTTTGAAGCAGAACACATTCAGAAAATAGGTCAGAATTTAAAATACGATATTAAAGTCTTAAACAAATACAATATTACTGTAAAAGGCAAATTGTTCGACACCATGTTAGCGCACTATTTAATCAATCCCGATATGCGCCATAATATGGATGTTTTAGCCGAAACCTATTTAAACTACACCCCAATTTCTATTGAAACGTTAATTGGAAAAAAAGGGAAAAATCAGTTATCCATGCGTCAGGTTTCAATTGAAAAACAAACCGAATACGCTGTAGAAGATGCCGATATTACCTTGCAATTAAAAGAACATTTCGAAAACGAACTTGGTCAAGCCAACACGCAAAAACTATTCAACGATATTGAAGTTCCTTTATTACGTGTTTTAGCCGATATGGAATTGGAAGGCATCAATCTAGATGTATCATTTTTAAACGAACTATCTACAGCACTTAACAACGACATAGCTGCGCTTCAAGATAACATTTATACTGAAGCCGGAGAAGAATTCAATATTGCATCGCCAAAGCAATTAGGCGATATACTCTTTGGCAAAATGAAATTGGTAGACAAACCTAAAAAAACCAAATCTGGGCAATTTGCAACTTCCGAAGATATTTTATCGTACTTAGCCAAAGACCACGAAATTATTCAGCATATTTTAGATTTTCGTGGGCTTTCTAAACTAAAAAGCACCTATGTAGATGCATTACCTTTGCAAGTAGAGCCAAGTACAGGCCGGGTGCATACCGACTATATGCAAACCGTTGCCGCAACAGGGCGTTTAAGCAGTAATAACCCGAACTTGCAGAATATCCCTATCCGTACCGAACGTGGCCGGCAAGTGCGAAAAGCATTTATTCCTAAAAACGAAGAGTATACCCTTCTTGCTGCCGATTATTCGCAAATCGAACTGCGTATTATTGCCGCTCTTAGCGAAGAAGAAACCATGATTGAAGCTTTTAAAAATGGCGAAGACATTCACGCTTCTACAGCTGCAAAAGTTTTTAATGTGCCTATCTCCGAGGTTACTCGCGAGCAACGTAGTAACGCCAAAACTGTAAACTTCGGAATTATTTATGGTGTTTCGGCCTTTGGTTTAAGCAATCAAACCGATTTATCGCGAAGCGAAGCCAAAGATCTTATAGACACCTATTATAAAACCTATCCAAAACTCAGAAATTACATTAGCGAACAAGTTGATTTTGCGCGCGACAATGGCTATGTACAAACTGTTTTAGGACGCCGTCGTTATTTAAAAGATATTAACTCCCGTAACGCCGTAGTTAGAGGCGCTGCCGAACGTAATGCCGTAAACGCCCCAATACAAGGGAGTGCTGCCGATATTATTAAATTGGCCATGATTAAAATACACAGTAAACTGAATGAAGGCGCATTTAAAACCAAAATGCTATTACAAGTACACGACGAATTGGTTTTTGATGTTTATAAGCCTGAGTTAGAAACCATAAAAGCACTTGTAAAAACCGAAATGGAAAACGCCTACCAACTAAGCGTACCTCTAGACGTAGAATTAGACACTGGAAATAATTGGTTGGAAGCGCATTAACAAAACACCACCAAAACTATGAAAACAATTCGTTACGAAGTACAAATAAACGCCCCAGTAGCCCATGTATACAAAACCATGCTGGGACTAGACAATAAAAACACTTATAATGCATGGACAACTGCTTTTAACCCAACATCGACTTACGAAGGCAGTTGGCAAGAAGGCTCTAAAATTCTTTTTATTGGTACCGACGAAAATGGTAATAAAGGCGGTATGATTTCTAAAATTGTAAAACATCAACCTAATCAGTTTGTATCGATCGAGCATTATGGTGTTTTAGAAAACGATACCGAGATATTGGAAGGTCCTAAAGTAGAAGCTTGGGCTGGCGGACACGAAAACTACAGCTTCTCGGAACAAGATGGCATTACAACGGTAACTATTGAATTAGACGCCGTAGAAGATTATCTCGACTTTTTCAATACGACTTACCCAAAGGCATTAGAACTTTTAAAATCGATTTGCGCAACATAAAAAAAGCCACCTAATTTTAGGTGGCTTTGTTCATTTATGTGTTCAATATTAATTAAGTGCCTCAGACACTAAATAATAAAATGCTGGTCTGTTTTTATTTCTGATTCCAGACATTTTATCTACCACGCTAGTAATCGCAGCCATGGCCTTATCTTTATCGGTTACACCTAATTTTTTCTCTACAAAATTACGACGAACAGTTTCTAACTCCGATGGATCTAATCCAGAAACTAAAACCGCATCTTGGTTATCGACCATAGTTTTTAAACTATTTACATATCCATCTAATTTATCATGGTCTATATTACTTACACCACATTCTGCTAATTGCTTTTCGGCAGTTGCTTTTAATTGAGCTAATTTTGATTCTAGTTCACTCATGTTACTTCATTTAAAAATTATTAATTAATTCGATTTGATGTAGTAAGATAAAAAATAATATCGAACAATTAAGGCTTTAACGGAAATTTAATACAAATACCAAGCCACTTTCTCTAGCTAAAAGCCACTTGTAAAACACATATTATATTGTAAATTGCAAACAAATCAGATCTATTTAACTTAGTCGCTATGCGCTTTTTACCCCTTGTTTTTCTTGTATTATTGAACAACACTTTTATGTGTGCCCAACAAGCCAATTACAAGTTTAATATTTTTGGTAACCGCTCTATCCTTTTAGCAGGAAATGTTACAGGTAGTGTTACAGATTTAGGTTTAGCGTATTACAACCCTGCCAGACTTACCCAATTAGAAACTACTGGTTTTGCTATTAATGCCAAAGCCTACCAGTTTAGCTCTATTTCGTTAACCAATGTGTTTGGAGAATCTTCGAAAGTATCTAATAACGATTTTGATGGTGTGCCCAATATGGCAGGTGCTACATTCAATTTATTTGGCACTCGGTTTGCGTATACCTTTTTAACCAAATTAGATACCAATACCGACTTAAATTACACGACCAACACCATGAGCAATGCCCTGCAGGATGTTTTTCCTAACCACGAAAAATATTCTGGTGCTTACAATTTAAAATCGCAAGTTAAGGATGAATGGATGGGTTTAACCTGGGCAGAAAAAATAGGCGAGAAATTTAGTTTTGGAATCACAGCTTTTGGATCGGCTTATAGATACAGCGAGGGCAGTACCTTAAGCCATACTGTACTAGAAGCAGACAACACCACTGCTTTTTACCAAAAATTGGCAGGTTTTACACAACGATCGTACGGCCTCATTTTTAAAGTAGGCGCCAACTACAATATTAAAAAAGCCGATATTGGATTGAACATAAGCCTGCCTTATATAGAAATTTATAAAGAAGCCAGCTTTAACTATAAAAATTTAATTTCCGGTCTAGGTCCCGATTACGATGTTTTCTACGATTATCAATTAAAAGAATTAGACTCTAAACGCAAAGAACCACTATCTGTATCTCTGGGAGCAGGCATACCATACAAGCAGCATAAAATTCATATTAATATAGACTATGTTACTGGCATATCGACTTACCAACGTATAGACATTCCTAATTTAGATCTCGGCGAAACCGCTCCTACAGTAGTTCATTTTAACGAGGAACGTAAAGCTGTTGTCAATTTTGGGCTGGGTGCAGAAATTAATATTAAAGACAATTTACAATCGTTTATTGCTTTTTCTACAGATTTTAATGGTTTTACAACTAACGCTAATGTTTTCGATTTATCTAACCCTAACAACAAAGAGTTGAATCTTGGTGGTAATTTTATGCATTTAAGTTTCGGTACCGATTGGAAATTAAATTGGGCGAATGCCATATTTGGCGCTACTTACACAGGCGGTTCTGGCAGTGCTCCAAGTCCGTTTAACCCGGACGGCAATCCGTTAGACGTTACAACAACACCCGATACGCATGCAAAATATGCACGATGGCAATTTGTTGTTGGTATAGAGGTTCCTTTTATTAATCAAAAAATCAAATCGTTAATTAAATAAGTTGAATTCACAACAGGTATGTATCCCATTTATAAATCCGCTTCTAGCAAACCTAAAAGTAAATGGAGTATGCCAATGTAACGGAACAAAACACAGTAAAAATTAATTGACTGAAATACAGAGCATAAAATTTATCTCATACTATTTGGTAATAAAATAGATTATCGTAAATTTGCAAACTCTTTTTAAGAGAGGAATGTTTAATTAGAAAATTTAAAAAGTGTGGATACATTAAGCTACAAAACGATTTCGGCCAACAAAGCTACTGTAAACAAAGAGTGGGTTTTAGTTGATGCTGAAGGTCAAAGTTTAGGTCGTTTAGCTTCTAAAGTTGCAAAACTTTTAAGAGGTAAACACAAACCTAATTTCACACCACACGTTGATTGCGGAGACAATGTAATTGTTGTTAATGCCGAAAAAATCAACTTAACAGGAAACAAGTGGAACGATAAAACTTACATTCGTCACACAGGTTACCCAGGTGGTCAAAGAAGTTTATCTGCTACAGAAATGTTCGCTAAAGATCCAGCGAGATTAGTAGAGAAATCAGTAAAAGGAATGTTACCTAAAAACAAATTAGGTGCAGATTTATTCCGTAATCTAACCGTTGTTGTTGGTACAGAGCACGCTCACGAGGCTCAAAAACCAAAAGCAATTAACTTAAACGAATTCAATTAATGGAAGTAATTCACAAAATTGGCCGTAGAAAGACGGCTGTTGCTCGTGTGTATGTTGCCCAAGGAGAAGGCAAAATAACCGTGAACAAAAAAGACATGGCGGATTATTTTACTACTGCTACTTTGCAGTATAAAGTAAACCAACCTTTAACCATGACTAACAATGATGGCAACTTTGATATTACAGTAAATGTATATGGAGGTGGTATTACAGGACAAGCAGAAGCTGTACGTTTAGCAATCTCTCGCGCAATGTGCGAAGTAGATACAGAAAACAGAGGCATCTTAAAACCTGAAGGTTTATTAACAAGAGACCCAAGAATGGTAGAGCGTAAGAAATTCGGTCAGAAGAAAGCGCGTAAGAAATTCCAGTTCTCTAAACGTTAATATCAAACAAAATTTAATCCAGTTTTTGTTGTCCAAGATTTATTTAAATCTGGATTTAGTTTAGCATCTAAATGGTTAAGGCCTTTTGTTTTAAAGCCACTTAATCATTGCTAATTCAACAGAACGTAAACTATTACAAAATGGCAAAAGTAGAAGTAAAAGAATTACTTGAAGCAGGTGTACACTTTGGACACTTAACGCGTAAGTGGGATCCAAACATGGCGCCTTACGTATATATGGAGCGTAACGGCATCCATATCATCAACTTATATAAAACTGCAGCTAAAATAGACGAGGCTGGCGAAGCATTAAGCAAAATCGCTGCTTCTGGACGTAAAATCCTTTTTGTTGCAACCAAAAAACAAGCTAAAGACATCGTAGCTGAAAAAGCTGGGGCAATTAACATGCCTTACATTACAGAAAGATGGCCTGGTGGAATGTTAACTAACTTTGTAACTATTAGAAAAGCGGTTAAAAAAATGGCCTCTATCGATAGAATGAAGAAAGACGGAACATTCAACACTTTATCTAAAAAAGAACGTTTACAAGTAGATCGTTTAAGAGCTAAGCTAGAGAAAAACTTAGGTTCTATTAGCGACATGACTCGTTTACCAGGAGCTTTATTTGTTGTAGATATTAAGCGTGAGCACATCGCGATTAAAGAAGCACAAAAATTAAACATTCCTATCTTTGCAATGGTAGATACGAACTCAGACCCACGTCAAGTAGATTACGTAATCCCTGCAAACGATGATGCTTCTAAATCTATCGACAAAGTATTATCTCATGTAACTGGAGCTATAGCTGGTGGATTAGCAGAGCGTAAAGCCGATAAAGATTCAGCTAAAGCTGAAAAAACTTCTTCTAAGAAAAAAGCAACTGCTACAGAAGAAGAGGAATAAACTACATATAATCATTACATAACATAAATAAGTCGTTTAGTTCTTTTCTTTGTAGAAAATTAATTGAACGACTTTTTTTAACTCATATTACATAGAAATTATGGTAAAAGTAACAGCCGCAGAGGTTAACAAATTAAGACAAGCTACTGGTGCAGGTATGATGGACTGTAAAAAAGCATTAGTAGAAGCTGAAGGAGATTTCGATAAAGCAATCGACGTATTACGTAAAAAAGGTCAGAAAGTTGCTGCTAACAGAGCAGATAGAGACTCTAGCGAAGGTGCTGCAGTAGCTAAAGTAAATGCAGACAATACTGTTGGTGTGGCTATTGTTTTAGGTTGTGAAACCGACTTTGTTGGTAAAAACGAAAATTTCGTTGCTTTAGCTAACAAATTAGCCGATTTAGCAATGACTGTGAATTCTAAAGAAGAATTATTAGCTGCCAATTTTGATGGTATTACTGTTGAAGAAAAATTAGTTGAACAAACTGGTGTTATTGGTGAGAAATTAGAAATTAAAGAATATTCTAAATTAGAAGCTCCTTATGTAGGTTCTTACGTTCACATTAACAAAATTGCTGCTTTAGTAGGTTTATCTGCTAACATAGAGCAATCTGAAGTTTTAGCTAAAGATTTAGCGATGCAGGTAGCATCTATGGGAGCAACTTCTTTATCTTACAAAGATTTCGATCCAGCTTATGTAGCTGCAGAAACTGAAGCGCGTATTGCTGTAATCGAAAAAGACAACGAAGAATTAGCACGTTTAGGTAAAACACTTAAAAACGTACCAAAATACATCTCTATGTCTCAATTAACTCCAGAAGTTATGGCTCAGGCAGAAGAAGATGCTAAAGCCGAATTAAAAGCTGAAGGTAAACCAGAACAAATCTGGGATAAAATTATTCCTGGTAAAATGGATCGTTTCGTATCAGACAACACCACTTTAGACCAAGAACAATGTTTATTAGACCAAAAGTTTATTAAAGACGAAAAAGTAACTGTTGCTAAATACGTAGAATCTTTCGACGGCGTAGCAATTACAGGTTTCTCTCGTGTTGCTTTAGGTTAATACAACGTAGTAAACACAATCATACTTCAAAAGCCATTACTTAATAATTAAGTAATGGCTTTTTTATTTGTCCTATAAATATCCCATTACCAACCCCCATTTATAAGCTTTCATTTTAAAAATTTTATGTAGTTTTGCACAACTTCTTTAAACAGACTATGAAATTTAAACGTATCCTTTTAAAATTATCGGGCGAAGCTTTAATGGGCGACCGTCAATACGGTATAGACCCTGTACGCTTAGCAGAATATGCTAAAGACATTAAAGCCATTACCGATTTAGGTGTAGAAGTCGCTATAGTAATTGGTGGCGGTAATATTTTTAGAGGTGTTGCTGGCGCCAGTAACGGTATGGACCGCGTGCAAGGCGACCACATGGGTATGCTAGCCACGGTAATAAATGGCTTGGCGCTACAAAGCGCTTTAGAAGATGCCGATATACCTACCCGTTTGCAAACCGCTATAAAAATTAACGAAGTTGCAGAACCTTTTATAAGACGTAAGGCTATGCGCCATCTAGAAAAAGGCCGCGTGGTTATTTTTGGTGGTGGTACTGGTAACCCGTATTTTACCACAGATTCTGCAGCCGTGTTACGTGCCATAGAAATTGAAGCCGATGTTATTTTAAAAGGCACACGTGTAGATGGTATTTACACCGCAGATCCAGAAAAAGACAGTAATGCTGTAAAATTCGATCATATATCTTTTGATGACGTGCTTAAAAAAGGCTTAAAAGTTATGGATACCACAGCGTTTACCTTAAGTCAGGAAAATAAATTACCGATTATTGTTTTCGATATGAACAAAAAAGGCAATTTATTGAAAGTGATTTCTGGAGAAAATATTGGTACAGAAGTAAACCTTTAACTCTAATTTCATTTGTTATATTTATAAACAATAAAGTATTAAACCATGAATGAAGATATTCAATTTATTATAGACTCTGCAAAAGAAGCTATGGACGCGGCCGTAAAACACCTAGAAAAACAATTTGTAAACATCCGCGCCGGAAAAGCAAGTCCAGCTATGCTTGGTAGTGTTATGGTAGATTATTACGGATCGTCTACCCCATTAAGTCAGGTTGCCAATGTAAACACTCCAGATGGTAGAACCATTTCTGTGCAACCATGGGAGAAGAACATGCTTCAAGAAATAGAAAAAGCCATAATGATTGCTAATTTAGGTTTTAACCCTATGAATAATGGCGATATGATTATTATTAACGTACCACCTTTAACCGAAGAACGCAGACGCGATTTGGCAAAACAAGCCAAAGCCGAAGCCGAAGACGGTAAAATTGGTATTAGAAACGCCAGAAAAGACGCTAATAACGAGATTAAAAAATTAGACGACGCTTCTGACGATGAAAAGAAAAATGCCGAAGTAGACGTGCAAACTCTTACCGATAAGTACGTAAAAAAGGTAGATGACATTCTAGCCATAAAGGAAAAAGAAATCATGACAGTATAATTAAAAGCGACTTAAAGTCGCTTTTTTTAGCACTCAAAAAATCCGTTTCCAAGCATATTATAGTTAATTATCTTACCTTTGGAATCTTCATTTTTTAACTGCACTACATGCACAAGTTTTGGTTTACTATACTTTTTTTGTTTTCGGTTATGCTATGTAACGCGCAAATAATAGTTACAGAAATAGAAAAGGCCGAAGACAGTATTAAAACCAAAAGTAAAGAAGATAAAAAAACTGACTTATTAAAACATATAGGCAACGGTTACCTTCCCATTAAATACTTCAATTTAGACCTACGCTATCTTTTCAAATTCAATCAATTTGAGGGCATCCGAACAGGGTTAGGTGGTAGCACAAGCAATTTGTTTTCCAAAAAGTTTAAACTAAACGCCTACACGGTTTACGGGTTTAAAGATGGACAATATAAATACAGTTTTGGCGGTGGTTTGCGTTTAAATGCTAAACACCAAACTTGGGTTAATGCTACCTATACAGACGATTTACAGGAAACAGCAAGTACACATTTTTTAACAGACAAACGTATCTTTCAGTTTTTCGAGCCGCGCTTACTTAATATTAGTCTGTTTTACAGGCATATTACCAAATCTGTAACTTTAGAACACGATTTTATTCCTCAGTTAACATCTGCATTTAGCTTTTCGGTAAGTAATATAGATCCTAAATTCAATTACATATTTCTGGCCAATGATACCGCCTATAATTATTACGAGCTAACCACAGCGCAAATAGCGCTACTCTGGAATCCTTTCGATGTGTATAAACCACAAGACAACGGCTTTAAGAAAACCAAAAACGGATATCCTAAATTCACTTTACAATACACTCAAAGTATCGCAGATGCTTTTCAGGGCGATTTTAATTTTTACAAATTAGATTTTAAAGGCACCTACCATTGGATACACAATAAAGAATCGCATTCCGAAATAGATTTTGCCTCTGGAATTGCAATCGGAGATGCGCCCTTAACACATTTGTTTCACGCCTACCCCAACAACATAAATAAGGCAACTATAATGCAACGGTTTTCGGTAGCTGGTTTAAACAGTTTCGAGACCATGTATTTTAACGAATTCTTTTCGGATGTTTTTACGGCATTGCAGTTCAAACATTATTTTAAACCTTTTTACCACAGTACGTATTCTAAACCCCAATTGGTGCTCATTTCCCGTTTTGCTTTAGGCGATATGCAAAACCCTTCAAGACATCAAGGCATAACGTTTAAAACCCTAGATAAGGGTTACCTAGAATCGGGGTTCGAACTCAACCAATTGGTCTTTGGTTTTGGTCTTAGTTTAACTTACAGATACGGAGCTTATCATTTACAAGATATAGAAGATAATATCGCACTAAAATTTACTTTTAACGTTACATTATAAGTCTTTAGGTTTAAGTAATACGCAGCTTTTTTCTACATTTGCGGTTCTTTTAGAAACTTATGCTTAAACTTTTTACAACCGGGTTCTGGGAACATGTTGCTCGGCTTATTTTACGAAATAAAATTGCTATTTTAATAGTAATTATTCTAACCACTGTATTTTTAAGTACCCAATGGAAATACATGCGTTTTACTTACACCGAGGCCAATTTATTACCAGACGACCACGAAGTAAACAAAACCTATAACGACTTTTTACATGTTTTTGGTGAAGAAGGAAATTTAGTAGTTATTGGTATTAAAGACAGTACTTTTTTTACCGTAGATAAATTAAATGCTTGGAACACACTTTCGCAATCGTTTAAACAAGAACCAGAAGTTGAAGCTGTAGTAGATTTAAAAGATTTACAAAAGCTGATTAAAAATGATAGCCTTCAAAAATTCACGTTAGAGCCCTTTATAAAAGACTCGCTATCGACCACCGAAGAAGTTAAAGCCTTAGAGAACGATTTATTTAAAAAATATCCGTTTTACGACAACTTTTTGTTTAATACCAAAACAAAAACCATCCGTACCGCTATTTACCTTAAAAAAGAAGTAGTTAACACGCCTGCGCGAAAGGATTTTGTTATGGATGTATTAATTCCTAAAGTTGAAGCTTTCGAAAAAGACACCCAATTAAATGTGCATATTTCGGGTATGCCTTACGTTCGCACTTTAAATGCACAAAATATTGTTGACGAAATAGGACTTTTTGTTGGTGCCGCATTACTGGTAACATCGGTCATTTTCTTTTTCTTTTTTAGATCGTTTAGAGCCACTTTCATTTCGTTAATAGTAGTATCTGTTGGGGTGATGTGGACTTTAGGGATATTGGGACTTTTAAAATACGAAATCACGGTTTTAACAGCTTTAATTCCGCCGCTAATTATTGTTATCGGAATTCCCAACTGCATCTTTTTAATTAATAAATACCAACAAGAAGTAAAATCGCATGGCAATAAAGTCAAATCGTTACAACGTGTAATTACCAAAGTAGGTAACGCCACTTTAATGACCAATGTTACTACAGCTTCTGGATTTGCAACATTCATTTTAACAGAAAGCAAATTATTGAAAGAGTTTGGTGTTGTGGCTTCGTTAAGTATTCTGGCTATTTTTATTCTTTGCTTACTCATTATTCCTATTCTATATACCTTTTTACCGTTTCCTAAAGACCGCCATTTAGAACACTTAAACAAACGTTGGATTGGCGCTTTTGTTGGTTGGATGGAGCGTATGGTACGCCATAGACGTATTACCATCTACATCTCTGCTGTTATACTATTAGCTTTGAGTATTATAGGCATTTATCAGATTAAAATCTCTGGAAGTTTATTGGAAGACATGCCCCAAAAGGCACCATTTTTTAAGGATATCGAGTTTTTTGAAACGGAATTCGACGGCATTATGCCTTTAGAAATTATGGTGGATACCAAACGTAAAAAAGGGGTAATGAAACTGAGCACCTTAAAACGTATGGATGAATTAGAAAACGCCATACTGGACATTCCAGAATTATCGCGACCAATATCTATAGTTAGTTTGGTAAAATATTCTAAACAGGCCTATTACAACGGCAATCCTAAATATTACCAATTACCAACAACACAAGAAAACAGTTTTATTTTATCGTACGCAAAAAACTCGTCGTCTAACACCGACTTGCTTCAAAGTTTTGTTGACAGTACAGGGCAATACGCCCGTATTACAACCTTTATGAAAGACATTGGCACCGATAAAATGCAAGAGATTGAAGACGATTTACAAACTAAAATAGACAAGGTTTTCCCTAAAGAACGCTATAACGTGACCATGACTGGTAAAGCTTTAGTGTTTCAAAAAGGAACCACATATTTGGTTAAAAACCTTGCGATTTCGTTAAGCTTGGCCATTCTATTAATATCGCTATTTATGGCTTATATGTTCAGGTCGTTTAAAATGATTTTAATTTCGTTAATTCCAAACCTATTACCACTATTAATTACTGCCGGATTAATGGGCTATTTGGGCGTACCCATAAAACCATCAACTATTTTAGTATTTAGTATTGCTTTTGGTATTTCGGTAGATGACACCATTCACTTTTTAGCGAAATACCGTCAGGAATTACAGGCACATCATTGGAAAATTAAACGCTCTGTTTATGGAGCCTTGCGCGAAACGGGTGTTAGTATGTTCTATACCTCTACCGTTCTGTTTTTTGGCTTTTCGGTATTTATTATTTCCAGTTTTGGAGGCACCGTTGCTTTAGGTGCTTTAGTATCGGTAACCTTGTTGTTTGCCATGCTCTCTAATTTATTACTGCTACCATCGTTACTCTTATCGTTAGAACGCAATATTGCCAACAAAAAAGTATTAAGAGAACCGACAATAAATATTATTCCGGAAGACGGCGATGAAGATGACGAAGAAAACAATTTTAACAAATAACAAACCAGGTATAAACAATTATATTTGCAGAGTTAAACTTATTACAAAATGAAACCAAGTACAATTTCAGAATTATTATCACAAGAAATCACACTCCACGAAGTCGAAGTAAAAGGCTGGGTAAGAACATTTAGAGCAAACCGATTTATTGCTTTAAACGACGGGTCTTCATTACAAAATATACAATGTGTTGTCGATTTTGAAAACACAGACGAACAAACACTAAAACGCATTACAACAGGCGCTGCAGTGCATATAAAAGGCGAATTAACCGAAAGCCAAGGTAAAGGGCAAAGTGTAGAAATTCAGGTAAAATCGATAGTTATTTTAGGCGATTCAGACCCTGAAACCTATCCTATTCAACCTAAAAAACATTCGTTCGAATTTTTAAGAGAACAGGCACATTTACGCACCCGTACCAATACTTTTAGTGCCGTTATGCGTTTGCGCTCGGCCTTATCGTTTGCTATTCATCAGTATTTTAACACGAATGGATTCCATTATGTGCATACACCAATAATTACAGGAAGCGATGCCGAAGGTGCAGGAGAAATGTTTCGAGTAACCAATCTAGATGCCAAACAACCACCATTAAACGAACAAGGCGAAGTAGACTTTAGTAAAGATTTTTTTGGAAGAGAAACCAATCTAACCGTGTCTGGACAACTTGAAGCCGAAACCTATGCCATGTCTTTAGGTAAAGTGTACACTTTTGGCCCAACGTTTAGAGCCGAAAATTCTAATACCTCGAGACACCTGTCTGAATTCTGGATGATAGAACCAGAAGTTGCCTTTATGGATTTAGCTGGAAATATGGATTTGGCTGAAGACTTTATGAAATCGGTTATCAACTATATTTTACAAAATAACGCTGCCGATCTAGAGTTCTTAGACCAGCGCCTGCAAGACGAAGATAAAAAGAAACCTCAAGCCGAACGTAACGAAATGACTTTGCTTGAAAAACTACGTTTTGTAGTAGATAACAATTTTAAACGTGTAAGCTACACCGAGGCCATAGATATTTTACGAAATAGTAAACCTAACAAGAAAAAGAAATTCAACTATTTAATTGAAGAATGGGGTGCCGATTTACAAAGCGAACACGAACGTTTTCTTGTAGAAAAGCATTTTAAATGCCCTGTAATACTGTTCGATTACCCAGCCAACATTAAAGCCTTTTACATGCGCTTAAACGAAGACGGTAAAACAGTTCGCGCCATGGACATTTTGTTCCCAGGCATTGGGGAAATAGTTGGAGGCGCGCAACGTGAAGAACGATTAGAAGTCTTAAAACAGAAAATGGCCGTTTTAGACATCGATGAGAAAGAATTATGGTGGTACTTAGATTTAAGAAAATACGGTACTGCTGTACACTCTGGTTTTGGTCTAGGTTTCGAACGTTTAGTAATGTTTGCCACCGGCATGACCAATATTCGCGATGTAATACCTTTTCCTAGAACACCGCAGAACGCAGAATTTTAAGGTCTTAAAATACTCACAAAACAATCTATATGCATACAGTATATAGATTGTTTTTTTTATTTTTATGATAAATCGCATCAAACCATATGCTAAAACAAAACTTACAGTTTAAATTATCGCAAAAACTATCGCCGCAACAAATTCAATTAATGAAATTGATTCAGTTGCCAACGCAAGCGTTCGAACAACGCTTAAAGCAAGAATTGGAAGAAAATCCAGCCTTAGAAAGCGGTAAAGATGAACCTTTAAGTGAGTTTGATGATAATTTTGACAACTCTGATGACGATTACAATAACGACGCAGAAAGCATCAATACAGACGACATAAATGTTGATGATTATTTAAGCGACGACGACATTCCAGATTACAGAACGCAAGCCAATAACTACAGTGGCGACGACGAAGAAAAAACCATGCCTTACGCTGCTGGTACTTCGTTTACCCAGCATCTTATCAATCAATTAAACACCTTTCGTTTAACTGATGAAGAACGCGACATTGCCGAATTTTTGGTAGGTAGTGTAGACGAAAGTGGCTATATACGCCGATCGACACCCGATATTATGGACGATTTAGCTTTCACTCAAAATGTGTATACCGATGAAGATACAATTAACAAGGTGTTTCATATCGTTCATCAACTAGATCCTGCAGGAGTTGGCGCCAGAGATTTACAAGAATGTTTAAGCATCCAGCTACATCGTAAAGAAAAAGTGGCAGATATTGCCCTAGCTACACAAATTATAGACGATGCGTTCGATCAGTTTACCAAAAAGCATTACGAAAAATTAATGCAAAAATTCGATGTAAGCGAAGAGCAATTAAAAGATGCCATCGAAGAAATTGAACGTTTAAATCCAAAACCAGGAGGATCCTATTCTGGTAACAATCGTATTGTAGAACATGTAGTTCCAGATTTTGCTATAAAAATTGTTGATGGCGAACTTGAGTTAACCTTAAACGGAAGAAATGCTCCAGAATTGCACGTTTCGAGAGAATACAACAACATGCTACAGGGCTATAAGGAAAGTAAAGACAAATCTAAATCACAAAAAGACGCTGTTGTTTTTATTAAGCAAAAACTAGATGCCGCTAAGTGGTTTATAGAAGCCATTAAGCAACGCCAACAAACACTTTTTGTAACCATGAGTGCCATCATGCACTATCAAAAAGAGTATTTTTTAACGGGCGACGAACGCAAGTTAAAACCTATGATTTTAAAAGATATTGCAGACGAAATAAACATGGATGTTTCTACTGTATCGCGAGTTGCCAATAGCAAATACGTCGATACGCCTTACGGCACAAAACTGATTAAAGAGTTCTTTTCGGAATCGATGAAAAACGATCAAGGTGAAGATGTTTCTACTCGAGAAATTAAAAAAATTCTGGAAACCGTTATTGAAGAAGAAGATAAAAGAAAACCCTTAACCGACGAAAATCTGGCATCTATTTTAAAGGATAAAGGTTACCCTATAGCCAGACGTACAGTAGCGAAATACAGAGAACAATTAGATTTGCCTGTGGCCCGTTTGCGCAAAAAAATTTAAATATTGCGCTATTATATTTTGTACCTTTTGGCATCAAATTGCTATTATAATGCTAAAAAGTTTTTCGTACATCTGCCATCCGCTTTTTATGCCGCTGGCCTGTGTATTATTCTATTTTTATAAATCTCCAAGATATATTCCCTACGACATTGTAAAATTCAAGACCTTAAGTCTTTTCATTTTAACAATACTTTTGCCCATTCTTATAAGTTATGTTTTAAAAATGATGGGGAAAATAGATAGCATACATTTAAAAACTACTAAAGAGCGTATTTTGCCACTTCTAATATATGCGGCCATTATTGTTCTCGTTATTAAACGAGTAATTCCTGTACAAGAATTTACAGAGCTTTACTATTTCTTTTTAGGTGTGCTATTCTCAACGTTAAGTTGTGCCCTATTACTGTTTTTTAAATTCAAAACCAGTTTACACATGATGGCCATTTCTGGATTGTTTATGTTTTTTGTAAGTCTTAGCATACATTACCACATAAATGCATTAGGTAGCATCGCTATAATTAGCTTATTAATGGGAGCTGTAGCAAGTTCCAGATTAGCATTTAAAGCACATACCTCGCAAGAATTACTTATTGGTATGTGTCTTGGCATTATTCCGCAATTTATACTAACGCCGTATTGGTTATAATAAGTAGAAAATAAGCCCGAGTTGTATCACGTTCATGTCAATGTCCCTCTGATAAATAAACGTCTTGGCATCGTCCTCAAAAAGGGTATTTAGACCATAATAAAAGTAAAAATTCCACGTGTTATAGCCAGCGCTTAAAGTAAGACCATATTGGAAGGGGTTAAACCCGTCTATATTAACATGTCTTTCATTCCCGCTAGGACTTTTAAAATTGGTAATATTGGTAAATACATAACTGAATTTAAAACCCGAATAAATCCTCCAAAAGCGGTAGCTTTCGGGCGTAGACGTCCGCCATCTAAACTCAATAGGCAATTCTACTTGGTGTAAATAAAAGTTATTGCGTTCGTAATTAAAATCGTAGTCTTCATTTAAAACAATATATATTTCTTCGCCTTCTGGAGATTTATGCACGCCCATATTTTGATTGAAGGTATTAAAAGCATAACCTAAACCAAGACCCAAAGCAATGTTTCGCTTGCTATTTAAAGGCATATCTTTTATAAATCCGCCTTGTAAACCCAACGAAAATCCATTTTGTTTCATCTTACTGGGCATATTATTAAGAATGTTATACGATATCCCCAAATAAAACTGATCTTCCTTATACAGCGAGTCTATTACGCTAACAGCTGTAGTATCGGTTTGGGCAGACAGTTTACTAACCCCAAGAACCATAACAAAAAGTAAGACCAAATACTGTTTAAACATAATTATAAATCTGTTTTGTAAAACTAATTATAAAAACCCAATCTCTTATAAACAAATAAAGGTGTTTTGAAAAACTCAAAACACCTTTATTATATAAAATTAAGATATACTATTTTGAACCAGAAACGGCATCACCTTTTCTAGTGGTATAATTAATTTTTAAAGCATTTACTTTACGTAGTTCCTGCTTAATATCAGATACAATACCCATATTGGCATCTTTATCTACTTTTAAAGCGGTAGTTAAAAACGGAACCAACTCTTCACGTTTAGAAGCTCTCTCTGCAGAGATAAATGCTGCTATTTCGCTAACATCAGCAAACTTATCGTTCAACTGAATTTTTGATTCTGTACCATACTGACTTTGAAACCTTTGACTTGGTTTACCTGCATAGATATACATTACCAAATCTTTTTTGTCTAGTTTTTCAACCTGGTCGGCTGCTGGCAACTTATTCTCAACCATTAAAGTAGTCTCACGCATTGTGGTTGCTACCATGAAAAAGAATAATAACATAAATACAATATCCGGTAAAGATGCTGTAGATATAGCCGGTAAGTCGCCACCTTTTTTCTTTTTAAATTTAGACATAATTTGTAGTGTTTATCTAATTAGACTTTTTTGGCTCTGCTTCAGAGAATTTTTGTGGAATCATTACTTTAATGTTTTCCAACTTCTCTTTTAATTGATCCTTTTCGCTAGCTGATGTTCTTGGGTCTGAATAGCGCTTATCTGCTTCTACAAAACTCATATCAAGTCCGGGATAAGCCTTTTTAAACTCTCTATCTCGTAATTGATTGTAAGCTGCTAAAATCTCGTTCTGCACAGATATGTACATGTCGTATTTAGCTAGTCTATCGTTTTGAAGAGAAATAATTGCTTTGTCAAAATTATCAGATGATTTAGGGTTTCTCTTACCCTGACAATTTTTACAAGCATCTTTTCCAGTACCACCACCATTGTCTAAGAAGTTAACAGCAGCTACACGCAAATCTTTCAATTCAATGAGCTTTTCTTCACCTCCTGTTTTCAAAAATAGGTCATTATTTTTATTAACCGTTAATTGAAAAATATTCTTCTCTTTAATTATAACATCCTGTTGTTCGTTCTCTTCCAAAGGAGGAAGTTTTCTGTTTAATCCAGAATCTGTCTCAATAGTTGTTGTTACAAGGAAAAATATTAAAAGTAAGAAAGCAATGTCAGCCATAGAGCCTGCATTCACTTCTGGTGCTGATCTTTTTGCCATAATTTCTTAGTTTATAATTTTTTTGAATCCTGAAAACACCATAGAACCGATAGCTATAATAGCTAAAGCGTAGAAAGCATATAAACCAGCACCTACATACTTAGATGTAGCTTCTGTTACTTCCATTCCTTTATCTGTAAATGGTGTTAAATCTAAATCTGTACCCGAAGACATTGCATAGGCAATAAATAATATTACCAAAAATGCGCCTACAGACAGTAATGTTTTTTTAATGTTACCTTGAAATAACCCTACAATAACATATACTAATACGAGTGCTAATATAAGGGCTAGAACAACATAAGTAACATACATCATATTGTCTACCATACTATCGTTTCCAGACATAATCATTAAAGCGAAAATGGCTCCTAAAACGGCTAGTATTGCAACAATAATTGTTAGTATTTTATGTAAACTCATGTTATATGTGTTTTAATTGATTATTACTATTATTACTTCTTATTTCTAATTAATAAGTCCATTAAAGTAATTGAAGCATCTTCCATGTCGTTTACGATACTATCAATTTTAGCAATAATGTAGTTGTAGAAAATTTGTAGAATAATAGCAACAATTAAACCAAATACTGTTGTTAAAAGGGCTACTTTAATACCTCCAGCAACAAGTGATGGTTGCATGTCTCCAGCAGCTTCAATTTTATCGAAGGCCTCAATCATACCAATTACCGTACCCATGAATCCTAACATCGGAGCTAAGGCGATAAATAAAGAGATCCAAGATACGTTCTTCTCTAAAAGTCCCATTTGTACTCCACCGTAAGCTACAACAGCTTTTTCAGCAGCATCTAAACCTTCATCTGTTCTATCTAATCCTTGATAGAAAATAGAAGCAACAGGACCACTTGTATTTCTACATACTTCTTTAGCAGCCTCTACACCACCAGATTGTAATGCATCTTCTACTTTTTGAGTTAATTTTTTAGTATTTGTTGTCGATAAGTTTAAAAAGATAATTCTCTCGATAGCAATCGCTAAACCTAGAATTAAACATAATAGTACGATTCCCATGAATCCTGCGCCACCTTCTATGAAACGCTTTTTTAATTCTTGATGAAAACCTAATTTTTCTGCAGGTGCTGCAGCATCATCTTGAATGGAAGAAACTACGGTTGTAGCTACAGTAGCAGCACTGGTTGTAGTTGCATTAACAGTTCCGAATGCCACCATAAATGTAATGGCTAGGATAGAAAATAATCTTTTCATTGTTCTTGATCTTAATTTTATTAGTTAAAGTGTTAAAGATATAAAAATTTTGCAATTAAAAAATAAAAATATCTGCAGAGAGGAAGGGATTCGAACCCTCGATACGCTTTTGGCGTATACACACTTTCCAGGCGTGCGCCTTCGACCACTCGGCCACCTCTCTGTATATTTTTAGTTTTCTTTACAGTACGGCAAATAACAAAAAATCTTTAACACCTAAAAATTTTAGCAGTTAATTTTAAGTCAATTCTCCGCGCAATGCGGTTTCGTATATGGTTTTGAATACTTTAGGAGAGACTTTTTGCCCTAACAAATACATCAATTTGCAAATTGCGGCCTCGGTTGTAATGTCTTTTCCGGATATTATCCCCATTCTTTTTAACTTTTCGCTAGTTTCGTACTGCCCCATGAGCACACTTCCGCCTACACATTGGGTAATATTTACAATATGTATGCCTTTGGCTATTGCTTCTTTTAATACCTGTAAAAACCAAGTTTCGGTAGTGCAATTACCAGCTCCGTACGTTTCTAAAACAACACCTTTTAGTTCTGGTATATGAAATACATTTTCTAAAAACAATTGCGAAATACCTGGAAACAGTTTTACAATAGCCACATTCGTATCGAACGTTTTATGCACTGCAAGCGGCTTTCTGCGCTTCGGTTTAAATAGGTAATCGTAATTTACTTTTAAATGCACCCCAGAAGTTACGAGCTCTGGGTAATTCATTGACACAAAAGCTTCAAAATGTTCTGCACTTAGTTTTGTTGTTCGGTTACCACGATATAACTTATACTCAAAATACAAAGTTACCTCTCGTATAACAGGTTTATTATAACGCTGCAACGATGCCACATGTATAGAGGTTATTAGATTTTCTTTAGCATCTGTTCGTAAATCGCCTATAGGCAATTGCGATCCTGTTAACACTACAGGTTTATCTAAATTTTCGAGCATAAAACTTAAGGCCGATGCTGTATAACTCATGGTATCGCTACCATGTAACACCACAAAACCATCAAATGCATCGTAATTATTCTCGATAACCTCGGCGATATCTACCCAATATTTCGGATTCATATTACTAGAATCTATAGGGTCTTTAAACGACATGGTGTCGATATCGCAATCTAACTGTTTTAATTCTGGTATACGTTCTAACAGATTATTAAAATCGAATGCTTTTAAAGCTCCCGTTTCAAAATCTTTTACCATACCAATGGTTCCACCTGTATAGATTAATAGTATGTTAGGTCTAAGTCTAGTCATAAAATTACACTCCAAAAATTTGTTTAGAATTTGCTGTAGTTATACTGGCAATTTCTTCTTGAGAACGTGAATACAGTTCGGATAATTTTTCTAAAACTCTTAAAATATAAACACTCTCGTTGCGTTTACCACGATATGGTGTTGGCGATAAATAAGGCGCATCGGTTTCCAAAACAATTGCTTCTAACGGAATTTCATTTAAAAACTGATCGATTTTGCCATTTTTGAAGGTGACCACGCCCCCAATACCGAGTTTCATATTATAAGATAACGCTTGTTGCGCTTGGGCTGCATTTCCTGTAAAACAATGAAAAATACCAAATAGGTCGTCTGACTTTTCGGATTCTAATACTTCAAAAACCTCATCGAATGCCTCTCTACAATGGATCACTATAGGTAAACGATGTTTTTTAGCCAATTGAATTTGGTAACGAAAGGCTTCTTGTTGAATGGCCAAAGTAGACGTATCCCAATACAAATCGATGCCAATTTCGCCAATGGCATAAAATTGTCGTTTAGCTAACATGTGCTCTACATGTTGTAATTCTGTTTTAAAATTAGCTTTTACATGGGTTGGGTGCAAACCAGTCATTAAAAACATGTGTTCAGGAAAATCTGCTTCCAATTGCAGCATCCGTTCTGTATAAGTAGAATCGATAGCCGGAATAAAAAATCTAGATACACCTGCTTCAATAGCACGAGTAATCATATCGTATCTATCGTCATCAAATGCTTCACTATATAAATGGGTATGGGTATCTGTTATAATCATGCTGCTAAATTAATTGTTTTACATCATTATCTTTGTCTAAAATCTATTAAGATGACATCACTACAAGATTTTCTGTTAGAAAGAGATTACGTTAAGATAAAATTGAAACTTACAAAAACAAATCATTTCGAAATCCGTGCCACCATTAACGGAATAAAAGGATTGTTTATTCTAGACACCGGCGCTTCTAGTTCGTGCGTAGGTTTTGAAGCTATAGACACCTTTAAATTAAAGGTAAAAGATTCCGAAATAAAAGCTGCTGGTGCCGGCGCTACAAATATGGCTACCCAACTGTCTAAAAAAAACCGGTTAAAAATAGGGAAATGGAAAAAAGATAAAGTGTCTTTAATATTATTTAACATGACCCATGTTAACACCGCTTTAATGCACCATAACTCCCGACCAGTAGACGGTATTATTGGCGCCGATATTCTAAAAAAAGGGAAGGCAATTATAGATTACGACCGCAAATATCTGTACCTTAAAAAATTTATGATTACATAAGTTTTGGTTAACTTTACCGTCTTAACCCTAAGACCAACCATACATGAAAAGCTCAATCGTTATAGCAGACGATCATCCGCTCATGCTTAAAGGCATGATGAATTACCTCTCATCGCTCGGATATAACATTGTGGGCAGTGCTACAGATGGCTCTACAGCATATAATCTTATTGTAAAACTAAAACCCAAAATTGCCATTCTAGATATTAGAATGCCCCATAAAACAGGTTTGGAAATCGCTCAAGACTGTAAATTAAATGCTTTAGACACCAAAATTATTTTAATTACTTTCGATAAACGCGAAGATGTTTACAAAAAAGCTAAAGAGCACAATATTTACGGTTATATTTTAAAAGAATTTGCAGTAGAAGAAATTGAAACCTGCATAGAAAATGTTATTTGTGACCGACCATATTTTAGTAAAGAACTTGTCCCAAACCTTGAAAAAACTTACACTAATACAGATTATACCTCGTTAAATAAGCTTACTAAAACCGAAATTAAAATACTTAAACAAATAGCAAATAATAAAACGAGTATAGAAATTGCCGACGACTTAAACGTTTCTCCTAGAACAGTAGATAAACACAGAAGCAATATTGTAAACAAGCTCAAACTACACGGCATTCACAATGGTTTATTTATATGGGCCAGCCAAAATAAAGACATTTTTTAAAAAATACGTGATTATACGTATTTCAAACCCCATCTATATATTTTACCTTTACAGTGCTATTAATTAGTTCTTAGGGAGAATTATTAAAAACCTCTGTATTGTAATGATGCAGAGGTTTTGTTTTTTTACGTTTTCTTATAAAATACGCAACCCTACGTATTTTTCAACACACACATTATCAGTATATTTACAAAGCTATTAATCATGTTTAAGGGAGTATGATTTAAAAAAACAACTCTGCGCTTTAAAAACGCAGAGTTGTAAAAAAATTAAGGTTAAATTTTAAACAAAATGATGATTTATTCTTAAAATTTAATTAGATTTATTTTAAAATCAAGCAAACGCCCTCAAATTGCTTATTCAAAACCTACAGTTATGAAAAATCAAGAGAACTCGTCTTACAACCAGTACTTTCTATACGGCTTATTCTTTTTAGCTATAGTTGTTATTGCAATTAATATCTTCATTTATTTTTAAATAGGATTTTTTTAAGTCTTTTTAAAAATTTTACACATAAAAAAAGCACAATGTTACGCATAACATCGTGCTTAAATATCTTACTTTTTCAAGAAAAGCTTATAGTTCTAAAGCTTTCTTAATATCGTTATTCATTAACAATTCTACTGGGTTTTCCAGAGCTTCTTTTACAGCTACTAAAAATCCTACACTCTCTTTACCATCTATTATTCTATGGTCGTAAGACAAAGCAACATACATCATTGGGTGAATTTCCACATTGCCGTTTACAGCAATTGGACGCTCAATAATATTGTGCATTCCTAAAATACCACTTTGTGGAGGATTAATAATTGGTGTAGACAACATGCTACCAAACACACCGCCATTGGTTATTGTAAAAGTACCACCTGTCATTTCGTCTACCGTAATTTGACCATCTCTTGCACGAAGCGCCAAGCGTTTAACTTCGGACTCTACACCTCTAAAACTTAAGTTTTCTGCATTTCTTATTACAGGTACCATCAATCCTTTTGGACCAGAAACGGCAATACTAATGTCGCAGAAATCGTAAGACACCATTTCTTTTTCATCGATCATGGAATTTACTGCCGGATAAAGCTCTAAAGCTCTAACTACGGCTAGAGTAAAGAAACTCATAAATCCTAAACCAACACCGTGTTTTGTTTTAAACGCCTCTTTATATTCGTTTCTCAGTTCAAAAATAGGCGTCATGTTAACTTCGTTAAAAGTCGTTAACATTGCCGTTGTATTTTTAGCCTCTACCAATCGTTCTGCTACTTTACGACGTAACATAGACATCTTACTTCTTGACGTCCCACGATTTCCACCAGAAGGCGTACCCATAGACGGCACTGCTTTTACGGCATCTTCCTTGGTTACACGACCATCCTTACCTGTTCCAGAAACAGACGATGCTTCGATACCTTTCTCTGCTAAAATCTTTTTAGCTGCTGGACTTGCTGTACCAGAAGCATAAGTTTTTTGCTCTGCTGGAGCTGCTTTAGGCGCCTCTGCTTTTGGTGCTGCAGGTGCCTCCTCTTTTTTATCTTCTTTTACAGGCGCATCACCTTCTGGTTTTGTTGCGCTAGTATCTATTAAACATACCACCTCGCCTACTGCAACAGCATCGCCTTCTTCTGCTTTAAGCGTAATAGTTCCGCTTTCTTCTGCAGGAAGCTCTAATGTTGCTTTATCACTATCAACCTCTGCAATGGCTTGATCTTTTTCTACATAATCACCATCTTGAACTAACCATGTTGCTATTTCAACTTCTGTGATAGATTCTCCCGGAGAAGGGACTTTCATTTCTAAAATCATTGTTCAATATTTTAGTTTAATCTTAATTTGTTTTTTATCGTTGGTTGTTTTTTGTTTTATCGAAAACATAATCGATGACTTCTTGATGACGACGTTTAGATCGGGTTGCACTACCTGCAGCAGGTGCACCATACGCACGTCTTGACGCAGCCCTGAACGTTTTTGCTTCGTCTAAATGCATTAACATATGGCTATAAGCCCCCATATTTCTAGGTTCTTCTTGTGCCCATACAATCTCCTCGGCATTACTGTATTTTGCAATAACTTCTCTTATAGCTTTTACTGGTAACGGGAACAATTGTTCTATTCGCACTAATGCAACATCGTCTCTTTGTTGGGCTTCTTTTACCTCTAATAAATCGTAATAGAATTTACCTGTTACAAAAACTAACGATTTTACTTTAGACGCTTCGGCATCAACATCGTCTATAAGCATTTGGAAACTGCCGTTTGCAAACTCGTTTACTGTAGATACCACTCTTGGGTGGCGCAATAAACTTTTTGGTGTGAATACAATTAATGGTTTTCTAAAATTAGCTTTCATTTGTTTACGTAACAAATGATAAATATTTGCCGGCGTAGTACAATCGGCTACAAACATATTGTCTTTAGCACATAATTGTAAGTAACGTTCCATACGTGCCGATGAATGCTCTGCGCCTTGCCCTTCGTAACCATGAGGCAATAACATTACCAAACCGTTCTGAAGTTTCCATTTGTCTTCGGCTGCTGAGATATATTGATCTAACATGATCTGAGCCCCGTTACTAAAGTCACCAAATTGCGCTTCCCAAATGGTTAAGGTCTTGGGGCTTGCCATGGCATAACCATAGTCGAAACCAACAACACCATACTCTGAAAGCAATGAATTATATATGAAGAAACGTCCTTGGGTATCGCTTAAATTGTTTAACAACACCACTTCTTCTTCGCTATCTTCTACCTTTATTACAGCATGACGGTGCGAGAAAGTACCGCGTTCTACATCTTGACCAGACATTCTAACATCGTAACCTTCTTCTAGCAAAGTGCCATAAGCTAAATGTTCTGCCATAGCCCAATCTAACTTATCCTCATCGAACATGGTTTTTCTAGACTGTACTAAGCGTTCTATTTTTCTTATAAATTTCTTATCGGAAGGCAAAGTAGAAACCACTTCAGCAATTTGCGACAGTTTTTCTTTAGGATATGTCGTATCTATAACATTCATCATGTCGTCTTCTGTTACCCTAACAAAATCCTGCCATTCGTCTTGCATAAACGGTGTAATTACCGTTTTGTCTTCTTTTCTAGAATCTTCTAACTCTTCTTCTAAAGTTGCTTTATAAGCTTCTTCAAGCGATTTCACATAATCCTGATCTATAATACCTTCTTTAATTAACTTTTCGGCATAAATATCTCTAGGGTTTTTGTGTTTTGCAATTGCTTTATATAATAGCGGTTGCGTAAACTTAGGTTCATCTCCTTCGTTATGACCATATTTTCTATAACCTAATAAATCGATAAACACATCGCGTTTAAATTGCATTCTAAAATCTAATGCAAATAACACGGCATGCACTACAGCTTCTACATCGTCTGCATTAACATGCAGTACTGGCGATAAGGTTACCTTACCAACATCTGTACAGTAGGTACTGGAACGGGCATCCAAATAATTGGTCGTAAACCCAATTTGGTTATTTACAACAATATGTAGCGTACCATTGGTTTTATACCCGTCTAATTGTGCCATCTGTATAATTTCGTATACTAGGCCTTGCCCTGCAATTGCAGCATCACCATGCACAACTATTGGTAGAACTTGCGAGGGGTCTTCGGCATACTTATCGTCTTGCTTAGCTCTTGTTATCCCCTCTACTACTGCACCTACAGTTTCTAAATGCGATGGGTTTGGTGCAATATTTAAGTTAATTTTCTTTCCGTTGGCTGTTTCACGATTACTGGTCCACCCTAAGTGATACTTTACATCCCCATCAAAAATCTCTTCTTCGTAATCTTTACCATCAAACTCGCTAAAAATATCTTTAGCCGATTTACCAAAAATATTTGTTAGCGTACTTAAACGGCCACGGTGTGCCATACCCATTACAAACTCTTTAACCCCATAATCTGCGGCCTTTTCTATTACAGCATCTATTGCTGGGATTAAAGATTCTCCTCCTTCTAACGAAAAACGCTTTTGCCCAACATACTTGGTATGTAAAAAGCTCTCGAAAGCAACAGCTTCGTTTAATTTTTTAAGGATGTATTTTTTCTGGTCGACATCGAACTTTGGCTGATTGTCGTTAATATTTAATTTTTCTTGAATCCATGCTTTACGCTCTGGATTACGAACATACATATATTCTATACCTATAGAACTACAATAAATACGTTCTAAATGATTAATAATCTCACGCAAGGTTTGCGAGCCAATGCCCAAAATTTCGCCTGCCGAAAATACCGTATCTAAATCGTTTTTAGAAAGCCCAAAATTCTCTAAGGCTAAAGTAGGCACGTAAGTTCTACGCTCGCGAACCGGATTAGTTTTGGTAAATAAATGGCCTCGTGTACGATAGCCATCTATAAGTCTTACAACTTGAAATTCTTTAGTTAAATTTTCTGAAACATGATCGCAGGAGAACTCTTCCATGAGTTCTTCGGTAACGCCGTTACTTTCCATACCAAAATCGTAGCCTTGAAAAAAGGCTCTCCAACTCGGCTCTACAGTATCGGGATTTTGTAAGTATTGATCGTATAAATCAGCAAAATATGCTGTATGTGCTGCGTTTAAAAAGGAATATTTATCCATTATATTATTTGAGACATTCTCGCTTTGACAAAATTTTGTCAAAAATACAATTTTTAGGAAAATGAGATATGATTTTATTATATTTATAATACATTTTTAACGTTATTTTTTCCGAAGGATGAAACGAACACATTACTTTTTTGTCAAAACTTTAATATTATCAATTATAATCTTAGGCTCTTTTAAGAGTTTAAATGCGCAAAATTCAGATTTCATGAGCAAAGTGCGCTTTGGAGGCGGCATCGGTTTAAGTTTTGGCAACGATTTTTTTAGCGGAAGCTTAGAACCTACTGCTATTTATCAATTTAATAGGCAATTTGCATTAGGAGTAGGATTCAATTTCACCTATAACAGCCAGAAAGATTTTTATCAATCCACGATATTAGGCGGAACATTAACAGCGCTTTACAATCCTTTAGATTTTTTACAATTGTCGGCCGAATACCAACAACTACATGTTAACAGAAACTTCGATAGCGATAGAGTATTGTACGAAGACGACAAATATTGGCTCCCGACTTTATATTTGGGTGTTGGCTACAGCACTAGAAATGTAACTTTTGGGGTACGCTACGACGTACTTTACGACGACGACAAAAGTATTTATGCTTCGGCGTGGGCTCCTTTTATAAGAGTTTATTTCTAAATCTGGTTAAAAACAAAATGCTTACCAATTAATTTAATTATCTTTGCGACTCAAAATTTCTTTTGGGTGAAACACAAGGTTACACATATTACTTTTGCCACGTTTTTAACACTGGTGCTTTGCATGCACAACGTAAGCAATATGTTAACCATTACCGATTTTTTAATTAATCAGGATGTTATTGCCAAAACTTTATGTGTTCAAAAAGAAGAACAAAAAGGTTGTAATGGTAAATGTCACCTTAGACAAGAATTAGCAAAGAACAATCCAGACACTAATTCTGAAGCCCCTTCAGAAAATAATAAACGATTAACATTAGATGCCTTTCAAATATCTCCTGTAAATCAACTAACCTCTATTTGGCTTGCAACCACTTATAACAAGCAAGCATCAACTGCTAATCCAATACACTTTAAAAACCTGTATTTAGATATAGATACACCTCCACCTAATTACGTTTAAAATACATACACGACTTTTTCTATATTTTTTATACTGCTTTATAAGTCTCATCGAGTTATACACAAACTGTGTTACAACTGCGATTGTACTTATAGTTTTATAACACCACTTTAGAAAATCACATTTACTCTAGTTTTTAACACTAATGTTGGGTGCTTCAACTTAAATCTGTTGGCATTCAACCTTATGTGTATTGTATTTAAAAACACTAATTATGTTTAAACCACATTATGTTGTTTTTTCATGCCTGCTTTTTGTTATACTATATTTTGCAACCTCATCTTGCACTATAGATAAAACAGATTATGAAGATGAATTAACAACCGAAATACCGGAATATATAGATTACGAAGAAGCTGTAAAACTTAGCATCGGTAATTACAACATTAGTATACAAGCCTTAAACGGCACATTGTATACAGGTTATAACGATATCCGTTTAACGGTAACCAACAGCTCTACCAACCAAGAAGTTTCGGATGTTGATGTTACGTTACTACCTATTAAGACTAACGCTATAAACGAAACGTCGTCGGGGCCGCATCAATATCATTTAAATTACAATAACGAAAATGGCTATTATTCGGGCTATGTAGTATTTCCCAACAAAAGCGATGTTGCCAACCATTGGCAATTTTATATTGGTATAACCGATGTTTACGAAACCTTAACGGCTTCGCAAGACATTAATGTAGCCGAGCAAAGTAATAAAAACCTTAACATGACCACGTTTTTAGGTCATGATAACGATATGTATTACATTGCATTGGTTGCGCCACAAAGCCCAAAAATTGCTGAAAACAAATTAGTTGCTGGCATTTACAAGTATAATCCACCCGCAAATACAAGCACAACATTTCCAGACCCCGAACAGTTCTCGTATTCCGAAGTCGAAAATTACACCCTAAAACTAGATCCAAGAATGCCAGAACCTTCTATGGGAAACCATTCGTCACCTAACAACAAGGATTTAATTCAAGAAGAAGACAAATTATATCATGGAGTAGTGAATTATACGATGACAGGCAATTGGACGCTCAATTTCATTTTAATAAATCAAAATGGAAAAATTGTTAAAGGCACCGAAGTCCCAACCGATTTCACCCCAGGTATTGAAGGCGCTAAAAGCGAATTATTTATAGACATTTTGTTCTAAATTAAAATGAAGCATCTTTTTCTTTTATTCTTTTTTTGGGGATGTACTTTAAGTGCTCAAAACACTAAAACCAAGCAAGACAGCATAACGGTTTTGGATGCCGTTGAGCTTAAAACTATTGCTAAAAGCAAATTAGAAACCGACCTTAAAAAAAGCGTTACAGTAGACGAATTTCTTGCCAGCTCTAACAACATTAGTTTTATAAAACGCGGTGGCTATGCATGGGAACCCTTACTGAATAACATGAGCACAGAACGCTCGGCAATCACAATAGATGGTATGCATGTTTTTGGTGCGTGTACAGACAAAATGGACCCCATTACCTCGTATGTAGAAAGTAATAATTTGTCTTCTATAACAATAAAATCCGGACAAGAAGGTGGGCAACAAGGCGCAACCGTAGCAGGAAGTATCGACCTAAAACGCAAAAAAACCATGTTTAGCGACCAAGAAACCTGGAAAGGCGCTTACCAAACTGGTTACGAATTTAATAACCAGCAATTTTTTAACTTAGGAAATGTATCGTTTTCTAATACCAAATTAGCGGCAGATGGCAGTATATCGTATAGAAAAGCAGAAAATTATTCAGATGGAAATAACGATGAAGTCAATCATTCGCAATTTAAAAAATTCAATACCTCTCTTGGTTTTTCGTATAAAACAAGTGCGCTTTCTGCTGTAAAAATAGATGCTATTTTTGATGTTGCCAAAGATGTTGGATACTCTGCCCTACCTATGGATTTATGGTTATCTCGCGCTTTAATTACTTCAGTTTCCTACAAACAACTTTTTGAAGATAAAACTATTAAGCTATGGGATTCTAAATTGTACTATAATACTGTAGAGCATTATATGGATGATACCACGCGACCAGAAAACTTAGTGCATATGGACATGCCCGGTTGGACGACCACTTACGGTTTGCTATCAAAGGTGAAGCTTCAAAAGGACAATTTATCCTCCGAAATTCAATTGAATGCTTACGATAATCTTTCTATTGCAGAAATGCGTATGTACCCACAAGATTACAGCGAAACCACCATGTTTGCTTACAGCTGGCCTTGGGTTACCACACGCTATGTCGGATTATCTTTAAACAACGCCTTAGATATATCATATAACAGTCAGCTTAATTTTGGAGGAAGCTTAGGTGTACATTACAACTATTCTAAATATGTAGAATTCAATTGGATATTCCACCCTGGAGCGCCACAAGAAAAAACAAGATTACTCCCGAGTCTGTTTGCTAATTACAATGTACAGCTTAATGATTTCGATTTTTCAATAGGTGGTGGTTACGGCCATAGAGCGCCATCGGTTTCTGAAGGCTATGGCTATTACATTTACAATAGTTTTGATCGTTACGACTACATTGGCAATCCAGATTTAAAAAACGAAGTGTCTTACGAAGCCAATGCTAGCGCCAGCTATAAGACCGAAAAAATAAAGATTGAAGGTAATCTTAATTATTTCTATATCGATAATTACATTATTGGTGAAATATTAAGCATGGGCAGCCCCATGAATTATCAGTCTGTTGGCGTAAAGGGCTACACTTCGCTAGATTATGCTACCCTGTTTAATGCCGCTTTAAATTTGGAATATGCTATTACCAACAATTTACACCTAAATGGTACAGTAACCTATGCCAAAGGACAAGACCAAGATCAAGGTAATTTACCATTTATACGGCCACTTAGCTACCTAGCCACTTTACATTATCAATATAAAAATTTAAATTTTCAAACTAGTATAAATGGCGATTTAGAGCAGGTTAATTACAGTCCGCAATACGGCGAAGACCAAACCCCTGGATATACCATTTGGAACTTTTCTACAGATTACACGTTTCGTATTAAAAACAAAAAAACTGTATTTCAGGTAGGTGTAGAAAATATCCTGAACACGTATTACAGTACCTATGCCGACTGGGGGAATATCCCTAGAATGGGGCGTAATGTATTTACATCTTTAAAAATTAATTTATAACATTCATGCAAAAAGTTTTAAGTGTTTTATTAGCGGTTTTGTGCTTACTGATCGGGTTTCAGAAAGCACTCATGCTTGTACACTTTAAACTTAACCAAGCCAGTATAGAAGAAACGCTATGCATAAACAAAAACCAGCCCGAACTGCAATGTCACGGCTCCTGCTATTAAAAAAAAGAATTACAAAAATCTAAAAATTCTAAATCTACAGCCAACAGCATTTACAAACAAATCGATTTAATAACAACTCCCCTGTTTGTATTCGAAACCGAACAAGAACAAGCTTCTATACACACTAAAATTATTGATTTTTACATTAAACATTACACCGCACCGCAGATAGAAATCAATATTCCGCCACCAATTTTAAGACACCATTTATTGTAAGCTCATATAACAACACAACAAAAAACCATTAAAAATTAGATATCAAAAAAAATATTAAATATGAAAACCTTAAAAAAACTTTTAACCTTAGCAACCCTTCCTTTAGCAGTAATGTCTTGTTCTACCGACGACGATCCAGTGGCTAACAACGTAACATTAACTTTCAACAATACGTTCGAAAACACAACGATTGTTCTTGGAGATGCTAGCTCATCAACTGCTACAGTAAACACTTCTGCCGAAGGACAAACGCATCATTTTTCAGAATTAAAATATGTTATTAGTAACATTCGGTTGATAAAAGCAGATGGTTCGGAATTTCCATACCATGTTAACGACTTAGATAACGGTGCCATTGTAGTGAATCAATCTAAACCTGAAACGTTAAATTTTGTAATGAGCGATATTCCGTCGGACGAATACACCAAAATAAAATTTGGACTTGGTGTTAAAACCGATTTAAACACTTTAGACGAAGCTAGATTTCCTAACTTTTATGCTTCTGCAGGTGCCAACGATACCGAAATGCACTGGGAATGGGGTACCGGATACCGTTTCACTAAAATTGAAGGATTTTACGATACAGACAACAAAACCCTATCGGTACACACCGGAAGCACCATTGAAGGCGAAGAAGGCAGTTACACACAAGGTGTAGATGCTTACAGAGATATTACGTTAGACCTAACTACTGCTGCCAACGTTGGTAAGCATGCAACAACCATTACTATTAAAGCCGACTTTGACAAGCTATTAAGTGGCAAAATTAACACTATTACGTTAGGAGAAGGAAACGCAACACCTAGCACACACACCGCTAACAACATGGTGTTGTATGTAGATAATTTAGGTGGAGACGGCGCAGCCGATATTACTGGTATGTTTTCGATTACTAGTGTAGACTAACTTTTGAAAAACTGTCTGAAAGCACAAACAACAGCTTGATCTATGTTTTAAGCAATCGCTTTCAGACAGTTTCCATCAATTTTAATCGTTAAAAAATGATAAAACAACTAATCGTTTTAGTATTACTATTTACTGCGCTATCGTGTGGCACAGACGATTCGGAATACACTCCTATAAATAATCCGGAAATTGCTTTGGATATTCCACTCAATTTCCCGACTCCCAATGCGGCACTTTTTAGCAATGCCCCAACAAAATACGGTGTAGTTTTAGGAAAAAAATTATTTAACGACACCCGATTAAGTATAGACAACAGCATTTCGTGCGCCACATGCCATATGCAAAATCATGCCTTTACAGACCAAAAAAAACAAGCTGTTGGTGTTGAAGGCCGAATAGGAATACGCAACACACCTCCTATTCAGAATCTGGCTTTCATGAACTTTTACAATTGGGATGGCAGCAAATTACAACTCGAAAAACAAACCATAGTCCCTATTATCACCCATGAAGAAATGGATTCTTCAATGCTGGATGTAATTAGTAAACTAGAACAAGACCCAGACTATTTAGAATTATTTAAAAATACCTTTGGAGACGACGTTATAACCTCCGAACGCATTTTTGAAAGCATTGCCCAATTTGAATACACCTTAATTTCTGCCAATAGCAAATACGATCGTGTTGTTAGAGATCACACCGAAACGTTTACAGAAAGTGAAGCTAGGGGTTACAGCATTTTTCAAGAAAAATGTGCCAGTTGCCACAGTACAGCATTATTTACAGACCAAAGTTTTAGAAATGTTGGTTTTCCTGTAAATCAGGCTACAAACGAAGCTGGCCGAGCTCGTGTAACCGGATTACAATACGATTACATGAAATTTCGCGTGCCATCATTACGTAATATAGCATATACGGGGCCTTACGGAAGTTTCGGACAATTCGCCAGCCTAAAAGCAGTTCTCGACTATTTCGACAATGGCGTTATTGATTCAGATAATTTAGATCCTATTTTTAAAGCCAACAACTACAGAATTCCGCTTACAGAACAAGACAAAATAGATATCATTGCCTTTATGCACACCTTAAGCGATAGTAGTTTTATAAATCCTTAAGCGAGATATTATTTATACTGATGCCTGAACCACACTTTTTGCCATTCGCGTTTTAAAATTAAAAACGCCACCTGCTCAGACAACAATACGGTATCGCTACCATCTAATTGTTTAATCTCACGTTCTGGCACATCTATAATGTATAACATGTTTAGATAATCGGCGAATGCATTCTGAATCAGGTTAAAAATAATGTCTTGCAATTGCACTTTTAAATCTTTAGGCGCAATATCTAAAGGCTGATCAAAATCCATATTAGCCAAACGAAAATCTTTGTTTAGCTGCGCGACTAATTGGCCGTACAATTCGTACTGCAAAGAAACCTGTAAAACATCTTGTGTAGTTTGTAATTGCATTTATTTACACACTTCTATTCATTAAATTCTCACCAAATTGCTTTAACACCTGCTTTTCTTCAGCACCAATTTTCAATTGTTTTAAAACCTCGAAAGCCTGTTGTGTATAAGCTGTTATTTCCTGTTTTGTGGCTTCAGCAGCTCCAGAACTCACAAACAATTGTTTAACAGATTCGACTTTATCGGAACTGTCGGTTGGGCTAATCGCAAATAAATGTCTAAGCTCTTGCTGTTGTTCGGCTCCCGAAAATTCTAAAGCTTTTAAATACAAAAACGTTTTTTTATTTTCGATGATATCGCCACCTACTTGTTTCCCAAACGTTTTAGGATCTCCAAAAGCATCTAAATAATCGTCCTGCAACTGAAAGGCAATGCCTAAACACCTACCAAAATCGTAAATTAAACGCTGTTCCGATTCGCTTGCTTTTGCAACTATTGCGCCCATTTGCATGGCCGCCCCAACCAAAACCGCAGTTTTGTATTCTATCATTTTAAGATATTCGGGAATAGTTACATCGTCGCGTGTTTCAAAATCCACATCGTATTGTTGCCCTTCACAAACTTCTAAAGCTGTTTTACTAAACAATTTCGCCAAATCTCTAAACGTTTCTGGCTCGTAATTTTCGAATAACTGATATGCCATAATCAGCATTGCATCTCCCGAAAGAATTCCGGTGTTTACATCCCATTTTTCGTGTACAGTAACATGCCCCCTACGCAAAGGCGCATCATCCATTATATCGTCGTGAATCAGCGAAAAATTATGAAACACTTCTATACTCAATGCTGCATTTAAAGCCTGTTTGTAATCGGCGTTAAAAATTTCGGCTGCCATTAAAGTTAAAACCGGTCGCAAACGCTTACCGCCTAAACTTAAAATATAGCTAATAGGTTTATAAAGATTTTCGGGTTCTTTTTGGGTTTCAAACTGCTTTAAATAAGCAACAAAAGCGTCTTGGAAGAATGATATGTTTTGCATGCCACAAAAATAAAAGAATATAGCAAATTACCACATTTAGTTTTTAGAATGTTAACAAAGCATTAAACCACGGAAACTATTTTTGTTTTTTAAGTTTCCATGTTTATATTTGCACAGAATTTTAAGATGATGAAAGAAAAGATTATAGAAAAATCGGCAGACTTATTTTTAAATCTCGGATTTAAAAGTGTAACCATGGACGATATTGCCCAAGAGATGGGCATCTCGAAAAAAACCATTTACCAATATTTTGCCACAAAAACCAAACTGGTTGAAGCCACTGCTATATTTAAATTCAATTGCATAAACGACGCTATAAATTTGTGTTTTTGTGCAAAAGTGAATCCGATAGAAGAAATTTTAAAAATGAAAGATTTCATTATATCACAAATCAATAGCGAAAGACCTTCAGCCGAGTATCAATTCAAAAAATATTATCCGCGTATTTTTTCAATTTTGAAACAAAAGCAGTTCGAAATTACCAAAGATTGTATTTCGGGCAACTTAAAACGCGGCATAAAAGAAGGCTATTACCGAGAGGATATTAACATCGAATTTATATCGAGAGCATTTTTTGCTTTAATGGTATCGCTAAAAGACGAAGAAGTATTTCCTAAAGACACCTTTACCAAAATAGAGCTGCTAGGTTACGTTTTAGACTATCACCTTCGCGGCATTAGCACCATAAAAGGTCAAGAATTTTTAAATCAAATAAAAACAAACAATTAAAATTATATAATGAAAAACAGAATACTTTTTCTACTTAGTTTATGCTTTAGTCTTGCTGCGTTTTCGCAAGAAGTGCCACAGCAATTTAGCTTACAGGAAGCCATAGACTATGCTTTAATAAATAACCGAAAAGCAAAAAATGCTGTTCGCGATATTGAAGCTGCCGAAAAGCAAAAATGGGAAACCACAGCTACTGGACTACCACAATTGAATGCAACGGTAGATTACCAAAACTGGATAAAGCAACAGGTTTCTATGCTTCCAGGAGAAATTGCTGGTGGCGAGCCGGGCACGTTTATTCCTGTAGAATTTAGCCCAAAACAAAACATGGCAGCTACAGCCACTTTAAGTCAATTACTTTTTGACGGGTCGTACATCGTTGGCTTACAATCGGCTAAAGTATATTTAGAAATATCTGAAAATGCTAAAATTAAAACCGATTTAGAAGTTAGAAAAGCAGTCATAAATGCTTACGGGAATGTATTATTAACCGAAGAAAGCTTAATCATTTTAAATAGCAACAAAGCCATTCTGGAATCGAATTTAAACGAAATCGAAAAAACATACGAAAACGGATTGGAAGAAGAAGAAAGTGTAGAACAAATGAAAATTACACTTTCCAGCTTAATAAGCGATTTAAACAATGTAAAGCGCTTAAAGGTGCTAGCCTATAAAATGTTAAACATTACTATGGGTATAGACTACAATACAGACATTGTTTTAACCGATAACTTAGAAATCTTAAGCTTACAATACACCTCTTTAGCTGCCTTAGAAGCAGACGACAGTGTAGAAAACACCATTGATTATTTAATTGCCGAAAACGAATTAGAAAGCAAAGAACTTCTGGTTAAATTGGCACAAGCAGCTGGCATGCCAACCTTGAGCGCCTTTATAAACGGAGGATATAATGGTTTCGGACAAAAATTCGAGTTCTTTACCAATAATCAAGATTGGTTTGGCAATTCCTTATTCGGGGTGAGTTTAAATATTCCTATTTTCAGTTCGTTAGGGCGTACAGCAGCAACGCAACGTGCAAAAATCGATTTAGATAAAGCCAACGAAAACTTAATACAGGTTGAACAGGAATTGCAATTGCAAATCGCTACTGCTAAAAGCGATTACCAATTTGCTATAGAAGATTTTAACAATAAAAAACAAAATCTAGATTTAGCCGAACGCATAGAAAAGAAAAACGAAACTAAATTTTTTGAAGGTATTGCCTCTAGTTTCGATTTAAGACAGGCCCAAACACAATTATATTCGGCACAACAAGAATACCTACAAGCCATGTTAGACATCATCAATAAAAAAGCAGAATTAGACGCCATTTTAAGCACCATTAATTAATAAACATCAACACATGAAACACATATATACAATCGCCGCTTTATCCTTTCTATTAATTGCCTGTGGTGGCAAAGAAAAATCGTTAGACGATATTTTAAACGAAGGAAACTTAGAACAAATTCGCGAACGACGCACACAAATAGAAACCGAACAAATTACCATTAGCGAGCAGTTAAAACGCATAGACGAAAAAATAGCAGAATTAGACGACACTAAAAAATTACCTTTAGTAACCACCGTAGTCGCAAACAAAGAACGTTTTGTTCACTTTTTAGAATTACAAGGTAGCGTACAAACCAAAGAAAACATTGTTATATACCCAGAAGTTTCGGGTATTTTAACCAAAATCTACGTTAAAGAAGGCCAAAATGTAAGCAAAGGTCAGATCTTAGCAAAAATAGACGATGGCGGTTTAGAGCAACAAGTATCGCAAATGGAGATTCAATTAGCACTTGCCAAAACCACTTTCGAGCGTCAGAAACGCTTATGGGAAGAAAATATTGGTAGCGAAATACAATTTCTACAAGCAAAATCTAACTACGAAGCTCAAGAACAATCGGTAAATCAATTAAAAACTCAATTATCTAAAACCAATATCGTAGCACCTTTTAATGGCGTTATAGACGATATTATTACAGACGAAGGTAGTGTGGTTATGCCAGGGCAATCGCAACTTATCCGCATTGTAAATCTTAAAAACATGTACATCGAAACCGAAGTACCAGAGAGTTATATTAAAGATGTAGATGAGGGTAAAAAAGTTATTGTAGAATTTCCTGTTTTAGGAACTACGGTAGAAACTAAAGTAAGACAAGCCAGTAATTTCATTAATCCGGCTAACAGAACCTTTAAGGTAGAAGTTCCAGTACCAAACCAAAAAGAACACATTAAACCTAACCTTACAGCTAGGTTAAAAATAAACGATTACACCAACGAAAAAGCGATACTTATTCCGTTAAGCATCATCTCTGAAAATGCCAATGGCGAGCAATACATTTATGTAATTGCAGAGAAAAACAGCGATAATGAAGCTGTAGCCAAACGTACCATTATAGAAACCGGTAAAACTCAAGGCGATGTTATAGAAGTATTAAACGGTATTAACGACGGTGCCGAAATTATTAAAGAAGGTGCCCGTAGCGTTAGAGACGGACAAACCATAAAAGTGATTAAATACTAAGCCAAAATCATGACAAAACAAAAAAAGCAAACCGATAAAGAATTTGGAATGTCGTCGTGGGCCATTAACAACAAAACCACGATTTACGTTCTCATGGCTTTAATTCTCTTTTTAGGGGTTTCGGCATATTACAGCATGCCTAGAGAAAACTTCCCGGAAGTAAAGGAAACTAAAATATATGTAAGTTCCCTCTACCCAGGAAACACAGCCGAAGATATCGAGAAATTAATTACAGACCCGTTAGAAGACAAGTTAAAAACCATTAGTAATGTGGTTGAAATAACATCGACTTCACAAGAAGATTACTCGATGATTATAGTTGAATTCGACGAAAATATTTCTGTAGATCAAGCCAAACAAAAAGTTAAAGACGAAATAGATTCAGAAACCGCCAGCGAAGATTGGCCTACGTTTAACGGTGCCAAGGTAGAACCTTCTGCATTCGACCTGAACTTATCTGAAGAAATGCCTATTTTAAATATTAACATTTCTGGAGATTACCCGGTGACCAAACTGAAAGAATTTGGAGAATATCTTCAAGACGAGATCGAAGACCTTCAGGAAATAAAACAGGTTGACATCCGTGGTGCCCAAGAAAAAGAAGTAGAAGTTGCTGTAGACATTTTTAAAATGATGGCTGCACAGGTAAGCTTCGACGATGTTATAAATGCCATTAACGGTGGTAACGTAACCATGTCTGCTGGTAACTTAATATCGAGCGGACAACGCCGTACCATACGCATTTTAGGCGAGATAGACGATCCGCAACAACTTAATAACTTCGTAATTAAATCGGAACACAACAACCCGATTTACCTTAAAGATATTGCCAAAGTAACGTTTAAAGAAAAAGACCGCACTACCTATGCCCGCGAATTTGGCCATCGTGTGGTCATGCTAGATGTTAAAAAACGTGCCGGAAAAAACATGGTCGATGCTGCAGAACAAATTCAGCAAATCGTAAAAGATGCCAAAGCTAACGTATTTCCAGAAGACTTAACCGTTACCATTGCTAACGACCAATCGTCGGTAACTATTGGACAGGTAGACGATTTAGTTAACAACATTATATTTGGTATTATTCTGGTTGTAACCGTACTTATGTTCTTTTTAGGTTTCAAAAACGCCCTGTTTGTTGGGTTTGCCATCCCAATGTCTATGTTCATGTCGTTGGTTATTTTAAATCTTTTAGGCTACACCCTAAACACCATGATTCTTTTCGGATTAATTATGGGGCTCGGTATGCTTGTAGATAACGGTATTGTGGTGGTAGAAAACGTATACCGATTGATGGACGAAGAAGGCATGAGCCGTGTTGAAGCTGCTAAAATGGGAATTGGTGAAATTGCCTTTCCTATCATTATCTCTACTGCAACTACTGTAGCTGCATTTATACCATTAGGGATGTGGCCTGGTGTTATGGGAGAATTTATGATGCTGCTGCCAATAACCTTATCAACCGTATTAGGTTCGTCTTTATTTGTTGCCATTTTCTTTAACTCGGTTCTGGTTTCAAAATTCATGACTACTGAAGATAAAGACATGCCGTTAAAGAATATTATAGCCATAACCAGTATAGTTTCGGTTATTGGTCTGCTTATTTTAATATTTGGTGGCGCCTATCGCGGACTTGGAGGCTTAATGTTATTTACGGCTCTCATGCTTTGGATTTACCGTTTGGCACTACGTAAAATGGCCAACTACTTTCAAACCAACACTTTGGTAAAACTAGAAAATCTTTACGAACGCGAGCTAAGACGTGCTTTAAGTAAAAAGTGGCCAGTTTTTGTAACCATCTCCACATTCACCTTATTAATAATAGCCTTTATAGCTTTTGGAGCTTCTTTAGCTTCGCAACGTACTAAAGTAGAATTTTTCCCAGATAACAAACCGAACCAGATTATTGTTTACATAGAATATCCTGAAGGTACAGATATCGAAAAAACCAATGCGATTACTAAAGAAATAGAAGATAAAGTATACGCCGTACTTAACGACAATATGTATAAAGATGGTGATTACAATTTTCTTGTAGAAAGTGCCGTTTCGCAAGTAGGTGAAGGTGCTGGAAATCCGCAAACCGATGGTGGTTCTTCTGCCGAGATGCCACATAAAGCTAAAATTACCGCTTCAATGCGTGAATACAAGTATCGTCGTGGTGCCGATAGTGAATTATTGCGCCAAAAGGTTCAGACTGCCTTAGTAGGCATCTATCCCGGCGTACTTATTTCGGTAGAAAAAGACCAAAATGGTCCACCTGCTGGTTCCCCTATCAATATTGAAATTGAAGGCGATGATTATACCGAATTAATCGCTCTTGCAGAAGACATGCGAAACTTCATCAACCAAAAAAATATTGCAGGTATCGATGAGTTAAAAATTGATGTTAACAAAGATAAACCCGCAATGCAAGTGGTTGTAGATCGCGAAAAAGCAGGAGAATTAGGCGTAAGCGCAAGTCAAGTAGGCCAGCAATTACGTAACTCTATTTTTGGTAGTAAAGCTGGAGTGTACAAAGAAGGTGGCGACGATTACGATATTTATGTGCGATTTAACGAAGACAACCGTTACAATACTAGCGCCATCTTCAACCAATCTATAACCTTTAGAGATATGGCTTCTGGGCAAATTAAAGAGATTCCTGTATCGGCCGTAGCCAAACAAAACAACACTTCAGGTTTTAATGCCATTAAGCACAAAGACACTCGCCGTGTGGTAACTGTTTATTCGGCCTTATCACCAGGTTATACCGATGCTGGTGCGATAGTAGCACAAATACAACGAGAAATGAAAACCTTTAAAGATTTACCAAAAGGTGTAAAAATAGATTACACAGGGCAAATCGAAGAGCAAAATAAGCAAATGGCCTTTTTAGTAAGTGCCTTCTTTATTGGCTTAGGTTTAATTTTCTTCATATTAATATTCCAATTCAACTCGCTTTCTAAACCAGGAATTATTATGCTGGCTATTTTCCTAAGTTTTATCGGTGTATTTGGCGGACTTGTAATTACAGGAAGCGCTTTCGTAATTATGATGACCATGATGGGAATTATATCGCTTGCCGGTATTGTAGTAAATAATGGTGTAGTACTCTTAGATTACGCACAACTTTTAATAGACAGAAAGAAAAATGCTCTAGATTTAGATGAAGATGATTATTTAAGTAAAGCCGATTTATTAGAAGCCATAGTAAAAGCGGGTAAAGCACGTTTAAGACCTGTTTTACTTACGGCAATTACAACCATTTTAGGTTTAATTCCTTTGGCTATCGGTTTGAACATTAACTTCTTTACTCTGGTTAGCGATTTCGATGCCAATATTTATATGGGTGGAGACAACGTTGTGTTCTGGGGGCCGTTGGCATGGACCGTAATTTACGGTTTATTAATAGCCACATTCTTAACCTTAATTGTTGTCCCTGTATTCTTCTATCTCATAACTCGCTTTAAAATGTGGTTAGCAGAAAAACGCATTACCCGTGTTGCAGCGTAATTGAAACTGACTTTTAAAAATGAAAGCTACTTTCTGATTTGATTAGAAAGTAGCTTTTTTTTTATGGAGATAAGCATAATTAAACCAAAACTGGTAAGTTACTGAAAGTGTATTACCTATTCCAATTGTCACTTAAAACCGCATATTTTTACTTTAACACAAATACATTATAACATATAATTCATTATCTTTGATTTATGTTCATTTTAATAGCAAATTGATTTTTCTTCCCTAATACAGTTTTTACACAACTAAAAAATCAATAAAATGAAAAATGTTCTATTTTTAATAGGAACCTTAATCTCCATATTTTCCTATTCTCAAAAAACAGTAGCGGAATTTGACGCTGTATTAGCACAATGGGATAAGCCCAACGAACCAGGAGGTGTTGTAGGTGTTGTCCAAAATGGGGAATTTATTTATCAAAAAGCTTTTGGTTTAGCTAGTTTAGAGTTTAACGTACCTAATAAAATTTCAACGAAATTTCAACTAGCCTCTATAGCAAAACAATTTACAGCAGCTTGCATTATTTTACTAGCACAAGAAGGCAAACTACAGTTAGACAACACCATAGATCAATATTTCCCCAATGGACCAGATTATTATAAAGATATTACCATACAACATTTACTAAACCATACTAGCGGAATCTGGAGTTTTGAGCAAGCCTTTGATCTACTTTTAAAAGATATAATAATTACCGATTATGAAATAGAGAAACTACTTAACAGCCTATATATCACCAATTTCCCACCTGGCGACCAATGGTCATATTGCAATTCTGGATATTGGTTATTAGGTAAAATTGTGGAAAAAATTTCGGATAATTCCTTAGAAAATCACCTAAAAGAGCATTTATTCACCCCTTTAAAAATGTATGACACCCAACTTGTTAAAGATCCAGAAATCATTATATACAACGCTGCTAACGGATACTCTAAAGACATTAATAACAGTTATAAGCAAAGAATTGAAATAGCTAGAGATATTGTTTCGAGTAGAGCAATTATATCCACATTAGAAGATCTCAAAAAATGGGAAAATGAATTTTACCAAATGACTATTTTAAATGCCGATTTCTGGAAACAAATGACGAAACCGGGTGTTTTAAACAATGGAGAAATTCTAGAGTATGCATCAGGATTAAATTCACCAGTTTATAAAGGTTTTAAATTAATCGGCCATTCAGGAGTTAGTTTAGGGTTTCGTACTAGCTTCCATACTTTACCTGAGAAAAAACTATCGGTAATTGTTTTATTGAACAATGGAAACATTTTTGAATATGACGTCTCCTCGGCTTTTTTCGACCTTTTTATTCAGGATAAAGATACCACTTCAATTACCCCCAATTATGAAACTACTGTTAACGTTCCCATTGAAATGCCTTTAAACAAACTACAACAATTTTCTGGAAATTTTGCTCTTGAAGAAAGCACGCAATTTAATTTTAGCATAATAAATAATCAACTTACTGGTATTTCTGGAGAGAATAATGTTCCATTTCAACTAGTTCCTATATCCGATTCTGTTTTTGTCCACGCCACCACTCCTAAAGATTTTTATGTTTTATCCTTAAAGACATTTACCTTTTCTGAATTTAAAAACAAACAACCTTCCAAATTAGATATACATGTAAAAAACGAATACGTAGATCTCGTAGAGCATTTAAATAGACAAGCCGATTTTCACCTTAATTTAGATTCATACGTTGGTATTTACAGAAACGAAACCCTAAATGTTTCCTATGAGTTTATTAAGAAGAATGAGAACTTGTTTTTAAAAGTAAAAAATTACGAACCGATAAAAATCAATTTTAAAACTCCCTATAAAACATATAACATACCACATATTGCATGGGGTGGCTTCACCATCACCTTTTTAAAAAAGACCAATGAGATTACTAGTCTAATCCTTTCATCTGACAGAGTCCAAAATCTCGAATTAAAAAAAATAAAAACATAATGATCTTTAAAACAATAAAGTTATAAACTAAAAAATCCGAAGTATAATGCTTCGGATTTTTTAGTTTATAATCATATAACTTCCTTAAATTTGCACAGCAAAAATTTAGATATGTATAGAAGTCATAATTGTGGTGAATTAAGAGCATCGCATATTAACCAAGAAGTAACACTTGCTGGTTGGGTACAAAAAGTACGCGATAAAGGATTTATGGTTTGGGTAGATTTACGCGACCGTTACGGTATTACCCAACTTATTTTTGATGCCGAGCGTAGCCCAAAAGCTATTATGGAACAGGCGCAAAAATTAGGGCGCGAATTTGTTATTCAAGTTACAGGAACTGTTATAGAACGCGATTCCAAAAACGCAAATATTGCCACTGGAGATATCGAAATTTTAGTATCGGAACTAAGCATTTTAAACCATGCTAAACTTCCACCTTTCACCATTGAAGACGACACCGATGGCGGCGAAGAATTACGAATGAAATATCGCTATTTAGATATCCGTCGTAATCCTGTAAAAAACAGTTTAATCTTCCGTCATAAAGTTACACAAGAGGTTAGAAACTATTTATCTAAAGACGGATTTATAGAAGTTGAAACGCCATATTTAATAAAATCGACACCAGAAGGTGCACGCGACTTTGTAGTCCCTTCCCGTATGAACGAAGGCGAATTTTACGCCTTACCACAATCGCCACAAACCTTTAAGCAATTACTTATGGTAGGTGGCATGGATAAATATTTCCAGATTGTTAAATGTTTTAGAGACGAAGATTTACGCGCCGACAGACAACCCGAGTTTACACAAATAGACTGCGAAATGGCGTTTGTAGAGCAAGAAGACATTTTAAACACATTTGAAGGTTTAACACGTCATCTTTTAAAAGAAGTAAACGGTGTGGAAATAGATGAATTCCCAAGAATGTTATACGATGATGCCATGCGTTTATACGGTAACGACAAACCAGACATCCGTTTTGGTATGGAATTTGGCGAATTAAATGCTGTTGCACAACATAAAGACTTCAAAGTATTTAACGATGCCGAATTGGTTGTTGGTATTGCTGTTCCTGGCGGTAATGCCTATACCAGAAAAGAAATAGACAAATTAATAGACTGGGTTAAACGTCCACAGGTTGGCGCTTTAGGCATGGTATATTGCCGTTGTAACGAAGATGGCACATTTAAATCGTCTGTCGATAAATTTTACGATCAAGACGATTTAGCTAAATGGGCAGAAGCTACAGGTGCCAAAGCAGGCGATTTAATCTGTATCCTTTCGGGAGCCACAAATAAAGTACGTGCACAATTAAGTGCTTTGCGTATGGAGCTTGCAGAACGTTTAGGTTTAAGAGATCCTAAAGTTTTTGCACCGTTATGGGTCATGGACTTCCCGCTTTTAGAATGGGATGAAGAAACCGAGCGTTACCACGCCATGCATCACCCCTTTACATCGCCTAAACCAGGACAGTTGGAATTATTAGAAACCAATCCTGGCGACGTAAAAGCAAATGCTTACGATTTGGTATTAAACGGAAACGAGATCGGTGGAGGTTCTATCAGAATTCATGATAAGAAAACCCAATCTTTAATGTTCGACTATTTAGGATTTACTCCAGAAGAAGCTAAAGCACAGTTCGGATTCCTTATGAATGCTTTCGAATACGGAGCGCCACCACATGGTGGTTTGGCGTTCGGCTTAGACCGACTGGTAGCAATACTTGGCGGACAAGAAACAATTCGAGATTTTATTGCTTTCCCAAAAAACAACTCTGGCCGCGATGTTATGATTGATGCTCCAGCACCAATAGACGACGCGCAACTGGACGAACTGCACTTGTCTTTAAATTTAAAATCATAAACCATTAAAATCCTGCACATGCAGGATTTTTTAGTAGATTTATTGTATGCCTAAAAAAACCGTCTTAAAGCAATTTTTAATTTGGAGAGCCAAGCACATCTCCCAAAGGCAATTTGTATATTTTTTAAGCATCGTCTTGGGGTTTACCTCGGGATTGGGAGCGGTAACTTTAAAAAACCTAACCCATTTTATTCAACACTTTTTAGAGGGTAATTTTGTAAAATATTACCATCATGCCTTCTATTTTGTGTTTCCTATTATTGGATTTACACTGGTTTACCTTATCATAAAATACATTATCCGCAACAAAGTAAGTCACGGTATTCCTTCAACACTTTACGCCATTGCCAAACGCAAAGGTATAATGCGGCAATACCAAATGTTTGGTTCTATTTTAACAGCCCCTATTACCGTTGGTTTTGGAGGTTCTGTAGGTCTGGAAGGCCCAACTGTTGCTACCGGTGCAGCTATTGGTTCTAACATTTCCAGAATGTTCCACATGAACCAGACTACACGTAATTTACTGGTAGGTTGCGCTGCTGCTGGCGCCATGTCATCGATATTCAAAGCGCCTATTGCAGCCATTATTTTTGCTATAGAAGTGTTTAGTTTAGACCTCACATTGGCTTCGATGCTTCCGCTGTTATTAGCTTCGTTATCGGCAATATTAACCTCGTACTTTTTCTTTGGTGACGATATAATTTTACCATTTAAAATTGAAGACGAGTTTCATTTTTCAGATGCGCCGTTTTATATGATTTTAGGCGTCGTTGCTGCCCTAGTGTCTATATACTTTACAGTAGTTTACGACCGCATTCAAAGTTTTTTCGACACCATTTCTTCACCTATGAAACGTGTATTGATTGGCGGTATTGGTATTGGTATTCTCATTTATTTTATTCCGCCTTTATACGGTGAAGGGTTCGATGTTATAAACAACTTAATTGCCGGAAACCCAGAAAAAGCACTTACCAATAATTTTTTAGGTTTAGACACCTCTAACTTTTGGACCGTAATAATGCTACTATGCGGGTTAATTGTATTTAAAATTATTGCCAGCGCCTTAACTTTTGGAGCTGGAGGTGTTGGTGGTATTTTTGCCCCTACCTTATTTATGGGCAGTTTAATGGGGCATTGTTTCGCTAAATTAGTAAATTATAGCAGTTGGTTAAACAGTTCTATTTCCGAAAGTAATTTTACATTGGTGGGTATGGCAGGCCTTATGGCTGGGGTATTGCAGGCGCCATTAACCGCTATATTTTTAATTGCTGAATTAACAGGAGGCTACGATTTATTTATTCCGTTAATGCTGACTTCTGCCATTTCGTTTAGCATTGCCAAAAGCTATTTACCGCACTCTGTGTATACGATGGAACTCGGGCGTAAAGGCGAACTTATTACACACGATAAAGACCATGCTGTGCTAACCTTAATGGATATTAAAAAAATTATTGAAACTAATTTTATTCCGTTAAACCCTAAAATGACCTTAGGTGATATTGTTCACCAAGCTGTAGTTAAATCCAATAGAAATATCTTTCCTGTAATTGGTCAGAAGTCAGATAAATTAGTAGGTATAATTTTACTGGACGACATCCGGCCAATCATGTTCGACCAAACGCTATACGACAATGTGCTTGCAAGAGATGTTATGCAAAATCCGCCAGAAATCATCGACCTCAACAACGATAAAATGACCGATATTATGAAGAAATTCCAAGATAGCGGCGCATGGAACCTTCCTGTTGTTAAAGATGAAAAATATATTGGGTTTATCTCGAAATCGAAATTACTCACGGCTTACAGACGCCAGTTAATTAATATTACCAATTAGATGCTGTTATGAAATACGTACTTTACATACTATTTGCATTAACTTTAGGAAGTATTTTTGCAGGCTTTATTTTAGACGTACCCTATGCCGAAAAGCTTATAGGTTTTGGTGTGGCCGGCTTATTTTTAATTGTATTCCCCATTTTTGCCTATTACCGTTGGAAAGATAAAGATGTGAAAGATTACATGCTTACCAAGGAGAACTTACAGAAAATGCGCGAGCGCGAAGGCGACGACCGAACGCTTTAATTTAAATTCCGTTTTTCAATAAAAAAACGCTTCATTAAACCCGAAGCTTCATCTTCCATAACACCACCACGCAATACGGTTTTAGGATGTAATTTTGTTTGTAACTGAATACAACCACGCTCGACATCTCTTGCACCGTAAACAATATTAGAAATCTGACTCCAATATAATGCGCCTGCACACATTTGGCAAGGTTCTAAAGTAACATAGAGTGTGCATTTTTTAAGATATTTACCGCCTAAATAATTGGCGGCAGCTGTTATAGCCTGCATTTCGGCATGCGCTGTAACATCGTTTAGTGTTTCGGTTAAATTATGTGCCCTTGCAATTATGGTATTATCAATTACAATAACTGCACCAACAGGAATCTCGCCTTTTTCGTAAGCACGCTCTGCTTCTTGCAGTGCCTTTTTCATGAAATAAGTATCGTCAAAAATATTTTCCATGCTGTAAAAATACAATTTCAAAACGTACATTTGTACTCGTATGGCACATTTACTTTCAAATATAAATTCACCTAAAGACCTTCGGAAATTAGCTGTTAAAGACCTTTCTTTTTTAGCTAAAGAAATACGCGATTTCATTATAGAAATCGTTGCCACTAAAGAGGGACATCTTGGGGCAAGTCTGGGCGTTGTAGAGCTTACCATTGCGCTTCATTATGTGTATAATACTCCAGACGATCTTTTAATCTGGGATGTGGGACATCAAGCTTATGTGCACAAAATTTTAACCGAACGCCGTAAACTTTTCGATACAAACCGACAATTTGGAGGCCTAAGTGGATTTCCAAAACGCGACGAAAGTATTTACGATACGTTTGGTGTAGGGCATTCGTCAACTTCTATCTCGGCAGCACTAGGTATGGCTATTGCATCGCAACTCAAAGGCTTTGTTAACAAACAACATATTGCTGTTATTGGAGATGCTTCTATAGCCAGCGGAATGGCTTTTGAAGGGCTAAATCACGCAGGTGTTACCCAAGCCAACATTTTAATTATTTTAAACGATAATGCCATTGGTATAGACCCCAGTGTTGGTGCGCTAAAAATGTACCTTACCAATGTAAAAAAAGGCACACAAAAACAAGACAACATTTTTGAAGCATTAAATTTCAAGTATTTCGGCCCTATAGACGGACACGATTTACCAAAACTTATTGAAACCCTGGAACATTTAAAAACAGTTCAAGGTCCGAAGTTTCTTCACCTTATTACCACAAAAGGAAAAGGTTTAAAACAAGCCGAAGAAGACCAAGTAAAATATCATGCTCCTGGAAAATTCGATGCTAAAACTGGTGACTTAATAGTGAAATCAACAACCGTACAACCACCAAAATTTCAAGATGTTTTTGGACATACTATAGTAGAACTAGCCAAGCAGAATAACAATATTATTGGCATTACACCTGCCATGCCTACAGGTAGTTCTTTAAAATATATGATGGCCGAATTTCCAGACCGCGCTTTCGATGTTGGTATTGCCGAGCAACATGCGGTAACGTTGGCTGCTGGCATGGCCACACAGGGCTTAATACCCTTTTGCAATATCTACTCAACATTCTTACAACGGGCTTACGACCAAATTATTCACGATGTTGCCATACAGAATTTACCTGTAATTTTTTGTCTGGATCGTGCTGGTTTGGTGGGTGAAGATGGCGCTACACATCATGGGGTTTTCGATTTAGCTTATTTAAGATGCATACCAAACCTTATTGTTTTTGCGCCTAGAAACGAAGCAGAATTACGCAATATCCTTTATACTGCCCAACTTGGGTTATCGCACCCCATTGCAATTAGGTACCCCAGGGGTAGAGGTCGCGAAATTGACTGGAAAACACCTTTCCAAAAGATTGAACTAGGAAAAGCTGAGCAATTAAAATCCGGTAACGAAATAGCCATTTTAAGCATAGGGACAATGGCTTACAATATTGAAGATGCCATAAATGTATTGAACCCAGAATTACAGGCTAAAATAGGGCATTACGATATGCGATTTGTTAAGCCTTTAGACGAAAAATTACTGCACAGCATTTGCAAGACGTTTACTAAACTTGTTACTATTGAAGACCATGTTTTATCTGGCGGATTTGGTAGTGCTATTTTAGAATTTGCATCAGCTCACCATTACAAGATCGCGATAACAAATTTAGGCATTCCAGACACTTTTATAGAGCAAGGAAGTATAATCCAACTACAACAGCATTTAGGCTTAGATGCCACAAGCGTTGCCAAAACATTAGAACACCTATTACAAAACTAAATATAAACAAAAAAGCGAGCCAGAATTCTGGCTCGCTTTTAATATGGTTTATGTGTTTCTGTTTATTTTACGATAACCTTTTTAGTAGTTGTTAACCCTGCACTTGTAAATTTAGCCAAGTACACTCCTGAAGCCACACGAATAGAAATATCGTTTGTTGCATTACCAGATAAATTCAAATTCTTCACATATACGGTCTGCCCGTTTAAGTTAAATATTTGAAGATTAACTTCACCTAAATTAGATTTAGAAGTTACTTTAAAATTACCTTCAGATACTGTTGGGTATAAAGTAATTCCTGAAGCTAACTCATTTTCTTCTACACTTAAAGCACCAGCAGTAAACTTACCTGCAAATATACCTCTACCATAAGTAGCAGCAAAGATGGTATTGTCATCACGTAAATCTAAATCCATAACTTTTACGTTACTCATACCATTAAATGCCGATTTCCAAGTTGGTGCATCACTCATAAAGTTAGAAGTGTACCACACCCCTAATTCTGTACCCACAATAACTTCTTCTGGTTTTAATGGATTTTGAAGTATGGCTTTAACAGGAAGATCTGGTAAATCGCCATCTTTTTGTGCCCAAGTTGCTCCAGCATCATTCGTGTACCAAATATTATTAACACCATAGTTATGGAATGTTACAAACATTTCGTTGGTAGATCTTCCAAACTCGATATCGGAAATACTTCCTAAAAAGCCTGGTGCTGGAATTTCTTCCCATGTTTGTCCCCATGGCGCACTAGCCATTGTCACTTTTAATAGTTTACCATTAGCCAAACCTAAATACAACGTACTGTGCGAACTGGTTTCGTCGTAAGGCGAAACAGCCAAAGCGGTAGCCGAAGCATCCATCAAAGCGTTTTTAATAGTATTTACAGTATAAACACCCGACTCACTTTTTGTTCTAAAAGTTCTAATAGCTGGAGCTGATGCAGTTGAGTAGTTCGAGAATAAGAAATCTAGTCTAGAATCTAACACCTGCGGATTAATAAAATCGCCTATGTTGGCATCAGAACTAAAAATGGTAGCTCCCTCTCCTGTTTTATAATCTATTTTTCTAATACTGTTGTTGTACACGTAGTTGGTTATAAAATAGGTATCGGTTCCATCTTGGTCAAAAGACGTATATGCACCATCTCCTCCAGTAACATCTTCGGATCCGTTGATGCCTGCTGAAGCATTTTCAAAATAAGGCGTCCCGTTATCTTGTGTTCCTCCTGCAAAATATTCACCTGTAATAGCAGTTGTTGGGGCAACACCAACAGTATAGAATTGCGTTACATTATATCCAGTATTTCTCGCGGTTGGGTTGGTACCACTAGTTGACGAATAATACACCCCACCATCGTTACCAAACACCATTTTAGAGGTATCGCCATTACCAAATACTATAGCATGTTGGTCGGCGTGCATTTCTGGAAATCCAAATCCGCCATACCAATGTGTTAACTGATTCCAAGTTGTACCTCCGTCTTCACTACTAAAATAATCTATTCCTCCAACAAATGCCTTTTCATCGTTATTTGGGTCTAGAGTGATAAATAAATCGTAAAATGCTTGTCCTCTACAAAAATCGTTTGCAGCTATGTTTGTATCGGCATCATCTGGTAAAGGTAAACTTTGTGCCGTAGCAAAACCATCGGTTGTTTTTTGCATAATTACAGGTACACTAGCGCCTTCGGCCAATACATAAATTTTGTTGGCATCGGTTGCCGATGCAGCTAACTGCGTACGTCTGGCCGCCAAAGTGTGTTTAAGAATAAAAGCGGTACCATCTGTTGATGCAAAAATAGTTCCTCCGCCATCGCCATGAATCTGACTTTGCCTTGTAGATACCCAAATGGTGTTATCAGCCCCTAAAACAATATCGTTAGGCTCGTATCTGTTTCCTGCTGTAGTTAAAGGCAGTCCTAACTGACTCCAAGACGTCCCTCCGTTAGTCGATTTAAACAATCCGTAATCTCCAGGGCCAAATAAGGTTGAAGGACTAGCCTTGCTATAAAATGTAGAACCCGCAGCTACATACACTTCCGAAACGCCATTATTATCTCTTACCACGATGTCGTTTACATGCTGATTACCTTCTAATACATAAAACCCACCAAATTCTCCAGCACTTGCTGTTATGGTTATATTTACGGTTTCACCTGCATTAATTTGAGTTGCAATTTTTGCTCCATCTTCTTGGGAAATCATTAATGACGGAATTTGCACTGCTCCCGTAGGATCTTCGCCGCCCATAACAATAGGGTTTCCTGGCTCGTTATTTATCATAATAACGGCTATGGCTCCTGCATTTTGCGCATTAAGCACTTTTTCTACAAACGTACAATTGCCACGATAAATTAAAGCTATTTTTCCATTAATGGCAGAAGCATTATCTAATAAAGCACAAGCCTCTGTTGGCTCTGCCAAAACTAAGTTTCCTGTGATATTTTCGTCTGCCTGAGGACCGAAACTAGCACTTAAAGACGTATAAGTACCTGCAACACTTCCTGGAGAGTTTACAATCATTTCCGAATCGGTTTGTAAAACGGTTTCTCCTTCCGCACCACCAAAAATATGAGTCCAAGAGTTTCCGCCATCTGTAGATTTCCAAACACCATTACCTTGAACATCACCTGAAACATAAGATTCCCCTGTCCCCACATACATAATTTTACTGTTATTAGGGTCTACGGTAATGCAAGTAATGTTTAAATTTTCTGGTATATCGACAGCAGTCCATGTTGAAGCAGGATCGGAAATTTTTGTGTTTTTCCATAAGCCACCACTAACACCACCAGCGAATACTGTTTCGTTTGAAGCGTCGTTAGGATCAAAAATTAAAGCTCTTGTTCGTCCACCTACATCATTTGGGCCTCGCTCTACCCAGTTGTTGTTCGTGTCGTCTCCTGGCACTCTGCCATTGGCTAAACTTTTGTTGCGCTGTTCCAACAATTCTTTTTGAATGACAGCTAAATTTTCTGGTGTAGGTCGTCCCAATCTAGGGTTCATGGTAAGCTCCCACATACGTTCGTTGTAACGTTTAGGAGGTAAACCTTGCTCTGCACGCTCTTTTTTAGATAAGCCTTGAGTGTTTTTAAACGGGCTGTTTTCCAAATGTTTAGCATGCAACGCCCGAAGCTCGGTCACCGAGTCTGCCGGTGCATCTTTCTTTTGTTCGCATGAAGCTATTACGACTGCTAAGCCTAATACGCCTAATGCGCGGTGTAGTTTATTTCTCATATTGTTTAATTGTATCTCACAAAAATAATTTTTTCTTGCTGTTACACAAGCATTCTGGTTTACGAATATAGCTTTCCTTGCAACTTTTTATATATCAAATCGGCCTGACTATCAGATAACAGCGACACATAATGACAGACATTTAGTAGCCGTAGATACAAGGAATCCTGATTAAAATCTATAGTTTCTGGCAACGTTTTTAATATTAGCGCATCGTAATTGCTTGCTCTTCCGTAGTACTGATTGTTAACTGCCTGAATAACCGTTTGTAATAAACGTGAAATAATTTCGTAACCCGCAATCTCTTTATCGAGCACTTCTTTAGATTGATAAATTTTTTCTACACTTAATTTTATGATGTCGTTAATTTGGGCTTTGTATTTACTTTTATCGAGTAACGACACAGTAAATGTTCCGTTTAAAATATCGTCTTCGTAAGTTTCAAACACCTCTATAGCTTCATTAATTAACGTACTAATGGCTAATGCTCTTAAATAACTTATGCGATCTTGCGTGGTTTGTAATTGATGATATTTATTGCTATCAATAACATCTTTCACCAATTTAATTAAATATTCTAAAGCAAAATCTTCATCGATAAGCCCTAGGTTAATACCATCTTCAAAATCAATAATCGTATAACAAATATCGTCTGCAGCTTCAACCAAAAAGGCTAAAGGATGCCTGTTAAATGCCACTTCTCCAGAGTCGGCTTTATATGACAGCCCTAGCGTATTTGCCACTTCTAAAAACGCTGGGTATTCGCTCTGAAAAAAACCGTATTTTTTATCGGCCACATGTGCGGTTGGTTTTTTGGGCAACGAGGCTTTAGGGTATTTAATAAAAGTACCTAAAGTAGCATAACTTAAACGAAGCCCTCCATCGCGGCCTGCACGACTTTGTGTCAAAATTTTAAATCCGTTAGCATTCCCTTCAAAATCGCATAAATCTTGATACTCTACAGCTGTTAAATCGGCTTTATACTCTTGCCCGGCACCTGTTTTAAAAAATTCTCCGATCGCTTTTTCGCCTGAATGCCCAAATGGCGGATTACCGATATCGTGGGCTAAAGCAGCCGTAGCGACTATAGCTCCAAAATCGTTTGGCAAGTAACCATGTACTGTTTTTAAATCGGGATATTTTTCCAATAATTTTTGACCTACCCTTCTGCCCAAAGAACGAGCAACTACACTTACCTCCAAACTGTGCGTTAATCTGGTATGCACAAAATCGGTTTGAGACATGGGGATCACCTGTGTTTTATCTTGTAAGCTTCTAAATTCTGCCGAAAAAATAATACGATCGTAATCTACTTCAAACCCTAAGCGCGTTTCGTCTTGATCTTTACGTAATCGTTTAGTAACATCGCCATAGCGATTAAGAGACAATAATTCTTCCCAATTCATAATAAAAATTTAAGTCTGCGCAATATAACATTTTAAAACACAAAGCACACTGCAAAAACGCTATACACAAAGTTAAATCTAATGTTAAATTAACGTTTTCTAATTTTCTTTTTATCGCTGCTAGATAACCTTTAGTTAACCTTTTTATGAACTAGGTTTAATACTTCATTAACCTTGACTTTACATTATGCGAGTTTCTTTGCCCAATGAAAATAAACGACAAAATGAAACAAATTTTAATAGTATTTGGAATTTTAATCTCCTCTATTACTTATGCCCAAAACACCGGGACTATTGTTGGAAAATTAACCGACAAAGAATTTAACAACGAACCATTAGCGTTCGCCAACGTATTGATTAAAGGGACTACAAAAGGAACCACATCGGACATGGATGGGCTTTACACTTTTGAAGACCTAGAAGCCGGCCCTTATACCTTAATATACAGTTTTGTAGGCTACGAAACCCAAGAAGTTGACATTACTGTTGTGGCAGGAAAAGTAACCGAAGCCAATATTGTTATGGGCGCTAGTGCTGCCGCTTTAGACGAAGTTGTAATTACTACAACCGCAAGAAAAGATAGTGAAGTTGCCTTATTACTAGAGCAAAGAGAAGCTGTTGAAATTAAAGAAAGTATTGGATCTATAGAATTAGGAAAATTAGGGGTAAGCGATGCCGCTACTGCCGCTACTAAAATTTCTGGTGTTTCCAGCAGCGAAGGTTCTGGAGATGTATACGTAAGAGGATTAGGCGACCGTTATTTATACACCACTTTAAACGGAATGACAATTCCTTCTGACGATGTTGACAAAAAGAATATCGACTTAGGTCTTTTTCCTACTAGAATCGTGGAAAGCATCTCGATTAGTAAAAACTTTTCGCCAGAAAGTTCATCTGACCAATCTTCGGGAAGTATCGACATAACATCTAGAAGTTTAGTTGGAAGCGACGAACTACAATTAGGTTTTCAAACAGGAATAAACACCAATGCTATTGGACAGAGTGAATTTAAACAAACTGCCAATAAAGATGATATTACATTTGGATTTTACTCTAGTAACCTTTCTACAAAAGATGCCATTACACAACAATCTTGGAACACAGAAAGCGCTATTTTACCTTTAAACTACAGATATACTCTAACTGCAGGAACTAAAATTGGAGATAAATTCAAAATTTTATTTAATGGATCGCAATCCAGTGATTTCGATTATAACCAAGGAGAATTTCAACAATTTAACCGTAACCTGTTAGACGTAAACTATACCGATGCTACAAACTACAGCAATACTATTAGTACATCTGGACTTGTAGACATGTCTTACGATTTTAACGACAATAACAACTTAAGAGCTGTAAGCTTGTTTGTTAACAAATTAACCGATCGTGTTTTTGAAGCAGGTAGAAATCGTCAAGGTTTTGTTTTTGAAGAAGTAAACGATCCAGATTCTTATAGCCAATATGTGTTAGATCAAAATACCATTCAAACTAGACTTTGGGTAAATCAAATTATGGGTGAGCACCAACTTGGTTCTAGAAACAACCTGACTTGGGGTTTTGGTTTTAACCAAATGGATGCCGACGAACCTAACCGTATCAGAAATGAGGTTAACATAAAAAAGCCAACCGATACAGAGCCAGAAACTATAGAATTGGCAAACCAAGGTGGTACACAACAAAGAAAGTCGTTCCAAGATATCGAAGACACAGAATATAGTGCCAGATTAAAAGATGTATTTAACATTTTTGACAACGACACGATATCATCTTTAAAATTAACAGTAGGTGGTAACTATAGATATAAAACCAGAGATTTCGAATCGCAAGTTTATGGTGTAGACGAAGTAGGTGCGCCAGGACAAGTTGTTCCGCCATCTATAGATAACATCGGAGCTGTTTTTACTCAAGAGAATTTCGATAGCGGTGTTTTAAACTTAGTTGAACAACGACCAGATAGCTATAACGGCGAATTAAACTCTGCCTCTGGTTTTTTAAGCTTTAATTACTCTATTAATAAATTCAACTTTATTTTAGGTGCTCGTTATCAAAACGACGAAATCATTGTAGACTATAATGTAGGTAACGCACCAGGAGGGCGCTATGGTAGCGTAACTAAAAACTACGACAATATTTACCCAGCACTTAATGTTAAGTATGCGGTAAACGAAAAAAATAATTTAAGATTAGCTGCCAGTAAAACCATTACCTTACCAGAATTTAAAGAAATCGCTCCTTTTGGTTACGTATCTCCAACCAACCAAGTTGTTGTAGGTAATATTGATTTGGAAGCTAGTAATGTTTACAATTTTGATGTTAAATGGGAACTTTTCCCTTCTAACAAAGAACTTATTTCGGCAACTGGATTTTATAAATATATAGACAACCCAATAAACAGAACCTTAGACAGAGGATCGTCTGGATATTTCTCATTCTACAACACGAGCGATAGAGCACAGGTATTTGGTCTAGAACTTGAAGCCGATTTAGGTTTAATCTCATCAACAGAAGACAATGGCCTTAATTTAGATTTAGGTTTCAACTTTACCAGAATGTGGCACAACCAAGACTTAAGAACCATTTATAACGACAATGGCTCTATAGCAAGCACCTTTACTTACAATGGTAAAGACGAAATTGGTCTAGAAGGCGCATCAGATTACATAGTAAACGCCTCTTTAAACTTCTCGACAAATTGGGAAAGAAAATTCAATGCAAACATATCTGGGAATTATGCATCCGATAAAATTTACGCTTTAGGAAGTGCTCCAGATAGCCAAACAACTCAATCTAATTTATACAACAACGAAATTATCGAAAAAGGATTTGTAGTGTTAAACGCCACCATAAACCAAGAACTTTCAGATAATATCGATTTAAGTTTCAAGGCATTTAACATCTTAAACCCTGAAATAAAAAGAACTCAAGATGTAAGAAGTATTTCAACAGGTACAGAAAGTACACAAACAACACGCTCTTATAAAAATGGAGCAACAATCTCCTTAGGAGTAAATATTAACTTTTAGAATTAAATTATTAAACCTTTAAATTATGAAAAAAACAATTAAAAAAATCTCGATTTTAGGCGTAATTGCTATGCTTAATGTTTTTGCCATTAGCTGTAGCAGCGACGACGATTCTACCGGTGGTGGTGGAGAAACCGATGAAAACGTATTAGAAGGATCTATTACAGAAAACAGAACTTTAGATCCATCTATCGCATACGAACTTCCTGGTATTTTAAGTGTAGAAAGCGGAGCTACTTTAACTATTCCTGCGGGAACAAATATTACTACAGGAACTGGAACCGATGTTTACATTGCTGTACAAAAAGGTGCTAAAATAGACATTAAAGGTACTGCAGATTCACCTGTAGTTATGGGGCCTATGTCTTCTGGTAACTGGGGTGGTTTAGTAATTTTAGGAGACGCTACAACTACTGCTGGTACAGATGCAACTGCCGAAGTTGGTGGTCTTATCTACGGTGGTACTAACGATTCTGACAACTCTGGATCTATTCAATATTTAATTATCAACCAATCTGGAGCTCAAATTAACCCAGACTCTCAGTACAACGGTTTAACGCTTTATGCTGTTGGTTCTGCTACAACTATTAGCAATGTAGCTATATTAAATGGTTTAGATGATGGTATCGAATTCTTTGGTGGTACTGTTAACGCATCTAACGTATATGTTCAAGATTTAGAAGACGATGCTATCGACTGGACTGAAGGTTGGAATGGTACTTTAACTAACACTTATGTATTACACTCTGTTGCAGGTTTTTCTACTGCTATAGAAGCCGATGGTGTAAATGGTAATCCTAAAATTGTAAACTTCACTGCCGTTTCTAGTGTTGAAGGTAAAGCATTACAATTTAAAGCGGAATCTGGTGCTACTATTACAGGTCTTTCTCTTAGCGGTTACAAAACTGCTCTTGAAATGGCAGATAACGGTCCTTTAGCAAATGTTTCTATTAACGGAGAAACTGCTTCTTTAGAAGAAGCTTATACTGGCCCTGCTACTGTTGATGTAGATATGTTCGACTGGGTTGCAAATGCTGGAAGCAATGCAATTTTAACTGGTTCTCTTAAAGAAGACATGACTTTAGATGCATCTATCACTTATAGTTTACCTGGTATTTTAAGTGTAGAAAGCGGTGCTTCTTTAACTATTCCTGCAGGAACAACTATCAACACTGGTGTTGGTACAGATGTTTATATTGCAGTACAGAAAGGTGGTCAAATCTTTATTGAAGGAACAGAATCTAACCCTGTAGTTATGGCGCCTACATCAGAAACTGGTGTATGGGGAGGTTTAGTAATCTTAGGAGATGCTACAACTACTGCTGGTACAGATGCAACTGCCGAAGTTGGTGGTCTTATCTATGGTGGTACTAACGATTCTGATAACTCTGGATCTATCAACTATTTAGTTATCAAACAATCTGGAGCTCAAATTAATGCCGATTCTCAATACAATGGGTTAACGCTTTATGCTGTTGGTTCTGAAACTTCTATTAACAACGTAGCCTTATTAGGTGGATTAGATGATGGTATCGAATTCTTTGGTGGTACTGTTAACGCAACCAATGTTTATGTACAAGACTTAGAAGACGATGCTATCGACTGGACTGAAGGTTGGAATGGTACTTTAACTAACACTTATGTATCGCACACTCAAGCTGGTTTTTCTACTGCTATAGAAGCTGATGGTGTAAATGGTAATCCTAAAATTGTAAACTTTACAGCGGTTTCTACTGCAGATGGTAAAGCGTTACAATTTAAAGCTGAATCTGGTGCAACTATTACAGGTTTATCTTTATCTGGTTATACTACAATTTTAGATATGGCTAATGGTGGTCCATTAGAAAACGTATCTATTAATGGTGAAATTGCTAACGAAACTAGCCTTTACGACGGTGCTGCTACTGTAGATGTAAACTCTTTTTCTTGGGCAACTTCTTTATAAGATTTTAATCTTAAACCAAAAATGATAAAAAAAAGCATCCAATTTCTTGGATGCTTTTTTGTTTTAAAAACAATATATAGTTAATCTAGTTTTAATTATTAACTGCTAATTTAGTTTTATTGGTCCATTCGCTTACACTAGCTATGGCATTGTTAGAGTAATCTACTTCTCTTAACACATCGTTAGTCCAATAAAACCACTTCCCTACTTTTGCGCCGTTATGATATTCGGCCGATACGATTTTGTTTCCTTCGTTATCGTAACGTTTCCATTCACCTTGTAATTTACCATCTAAAGTATAAGTTCCTGTTTGACTTACAACTCCATTGTCATGGTAATACGTCGCTTCAATTAGTTGGGTATCTTTATTTAATTTTAACTCTCTTTTATCTTGCGCAAACGACACTACGGTCATTAAAAATGCAAACACATATAAAACACTAGTCTTCATCTCGTTATGGGTTTTAAACATTAATTATAATATCAAAGATAGCAATTAATTAACTTTAAAACAATGTTTACGTAACATTAAATTAACATTAGAATATAATTAACTAACTTTCAGCGCTTTAAAATAGACTGAAATAAAACCGAAGTATTAATGTTAACATAATACTAGCTTCACATTTAAATAAAGAATTTAGTAGATATTTGAAGAAATTTCATATAATCTATTAGTTTTTGTCGACTATTTTATCATGAATCAAACAACTGCCTTGCAAGAGGCAGTTGTTATTTATTCTTAATCTTTACATAACATTCACTTAACATTAGGTTTAGTTATTTGCAGCGACAAAAACTAAGACATTTATGAAACGTAAAGTATGGCTTATTATGGCCTTCACTTTTTCGTGTTCAGCTGCATTATTTTCTCAAGAAGTTAAAACTTCTAAATTTGGAAAAGGGATTATTAATATTGTCGATAAAGACAGTACTTGGTCCTTAAAGCTTGGCGCACGTATACAATTATTAGCTTCTTCATTCACAATCAACGAATTTGAAGAATTCGACGACCCTTCCTCTTCCTTTTTGGTCCGTAGAGCCCGAATTAAAATGGATGGTTTTGCCTTTAGTCCAAAACTGAAATATAAAATCGAATTAGGTTTATCTAACCGAGATATGTCTGGCGGCGGCTGGTATACCGCAGATGCGCCACGAATTATCTATGATGCCGTGGCCAAATGGAATTTCTATAATAATTTTGAACTTTGGTTCGGACAAACCAAATTACCAGGTAACCGCGAACGGGTAATCTCATCGGCCAATATGCAATTGGTAGACCGTTCCATATTAAACGCTGGATTTAATATAGATCGTGATATCGGGTTTCAGCTACATCATAAAAACACCTTTGGAAAAACATTTATAATGAAAGAAATTATAGCTATTTCGCAAGGAGAAGGCCGTAATGTGACCACCGGAAATCTTGGCGGCTTACAATATACAGGACGTTTAGAATTTTTACCCTTAGGGGAATTTGCAGATAAAGGCGATTATAGTGGTGGCGACCTAAGTAGAGAGCAAACCCCTAAACTGGCCGTAGGTGTAAGTTTCGATCATAATCACGATGCTGTAAAAACCCGCAGCAATATGGGAAGCTACATGATTACAGATACCGGATTTCATCACACAAACATAAACACCTTGTTTATAGATAGTATGTTTAAATATAAAGGCGTATCTTTTATGACAGAATTTGCTAAGCGCACTGCAGACGACCCTATTGCGCGCAATGCCGATGGTTCGGAAACAGGTATGAGCGTACTAACTGGAAATGCATTAAATTTACAAGCAGGTTACTTATTTAAATCGAACTGGGAAATTTCTGGGCGTTATGCCGCTGCTAATTTTGACCGATCTATAACTGGAAGAGGTGCAGAAAACGAATACACCGCAGGTGTATCTAAATACATTGCTAAGCACAAACTGAAAGTACAGTCGGATTTAGGATATTTAACCAATAGCGAAAGTAGTAATGTAGATATGATTTTATTTCGACTACAATTCGAATTGCACTTTTAAAACATTGGCCTCAAACACTTTAAACGCGACAACTAAAAAACAAATAATTTAGATACAATTACGAAATATTCAAATCTTAATCATCAAACAAATCATAACATTAACGTAACATATCAGTGAAAAACACTATAGATATTTGCACACAATTTTAGATTAGACTATGGAAAATATTTACTTATTAATGATTGTTGCCCTTGGCGTATTAGCCATTGCAGATTTAGTAGTTGGGGTAAGTAACGATGCTGTTAACTTCTTAAACTCCGCTATCGGATCTAAGGCAGTTTCTTTTAAAACAATCATGATAGTTGCCAGTATAGGTGTAGCTGTTGGTGCCATTTTTTCGAGTGGTATGATGGAAGTTGCCCGTAAAGGAATTTTTAACCCTGGCGAGTTTATGTTTAGCGAAATCATGATCATATTCATGGCAGTAATGATAACCGATATTTTGTTACTGGATTTTTTCAATACCATTGGTATGCCAACCTCAACAACCGTTTCGATAGTTTTCGAATTATTAGGGGCATCGGTAGCTATTGCATTAATTAAAATCGGGCATGAAAAAACCGAAGGTTTTGCAGACCTTATAAACTATATCAACACCTCTAAAGCCACACAAATTATTTTTGGTATTTTACTTTCGGTTATTGTTGCCTTTTCTGTTGGCGCATTAATACAGTGGGTTACGCGTTTATTGTTAAGTTATAATTTCGATAAAAAAGCCAAATGGGTTGGTGCTTTGTTTGGTGGTTTTGCCATTACCGCAATTACCTACTTTATTTTTATGAAAGGTATTGGCGGTACAGCATTTGCCAAGGAAAGTTACGCCAGCTTAAACGGTTTAACTATCAAAGAATTTTTAGAAACCAATGTACTGCTTATTCTTGCTGTAAGCTTAGTATTTTGGACTCTAGCTTCTTATTTATATACTACAGTCTTAAAAAGCGATATCTATAAACTTATTATCGTAATAGGTACTTTTGCTTTAGCTCTAGCCTTTGCAGGTAACGACTTAGTAAACTTTATTGGTGTGCCTATTGCGGCATGGCAATCGTACCAAATCTGGGCGGCATCTGGCATTCCAGCTAACGAATTTAGCATGGAAGTATTATCGCAATCTGTAAAAACACCAACCTTAATGTTGTTTATTGCAGGTATGGTAATGGTGGTAACCTTATGGCTATCTAGCAAAGCAAAAGCTGTAGTAAAAACATCAATAGATTTATCTAGTCAAGGTGACACTAAAGAACGTTTTCAGCCTAACTTTTTATCACGTAGTTTTGTAAGAGCAGCTGTTGGTCTTTCGGATATGGTAAGCTATTTTATCCCTGAAAAAACACAAGCCAAAATAGACCAGCGTTTTACTAAACCTTCTATTCCTTTAAATCAAGATAAAACTTACGAATTACCAGCGTTCGATATGGTGCGTGCGGCCGTAAATTTAATGGTGGCCAGTGTATTAATTTCTATAGCAACTTCTATGAAATTACCGCTATCGACCACCTACGTTACTTTTATGGTTGCCATGGGAACATCGTTAGCCGACAGAGCTTGGGGTGCAGAAAGTGCCGTATATCGTGTTGCAGGGGTTTTAAACGTTATTGGCGGCTGGTTTTTTACAGCGCTTATTGCTTTTGTTTCAGCCGCAGTAATTGCATATCTTATTAATCTACACGTGCCTTCAATGGTAGGTATTTTGTTATTAATTTCTTTATTACTTTTAGTTAGAAATTACATTTCATTAAACAAAAAGAAGAAAGAACAAAAAGCCGAAGGCCAACTTATTAAAGCTGAAAGCAGCTCGATACAAGGTGTAATTCAAGAAAGTGCACATAACATTGCCAACGCTATTAAACGTGCTAACAAAATTTATACAGGGGCTATAGATGGTCTTTCTAAACAAGACTTAGTGTCTTTAAAGAAAAACAAAAAGCAAGTCGATAAATTATCGAACGAAATAGACGAATTACGAGATAACATCTTCTATTTTATTAAAAATCTTGACGACTCCAGCTTAACAGCTAGTAACTTTTACATTAATATTTTAGGCTATTTACAAGACATGTCGCAATCTTTAGAATACGTTTCGAAAGTGAGCCACAAACACGTTAACAACAACCACAAAAAGCTTAAATTTAATCAGATTAAAGAATTAAAACAAGTTGACCAAACGGTTGAAAAACTGTTTTTAACTACACAAGAAGCTTTCGAAAAACGTTCGTTTGAAGAAATTGGAAACATTTTAGCTAACAAAAAGCAAATATTCTCGCTAATTACAGAGAAAATCCAAAAGCAAGTAGAACGCACACGCACCGAAGAGGTGAGCCCTAAAAACACAACACTATACTTTAGTTTATTACTAGAAACTAAAGATTTACTTACCGCAACTATGAACCTGTTAGAGGAATACCATAATGCGCACGACGGCTCTATAGACATCTCTAAAATAATGCAAGATGCAGAGCCTTTAGAGGAAGAATAAAAACTTAAATTGTTATAATATAAAAGGTCCGAATGTTTTAAGCATTCGGACCTTTCTCTTTTTAGTACTTTGGAGAGTATTTACTCTATTTTAAAGGTTTAACAGGATATTCTTTCATCAACTTACCAATTTTTTTAGGAATTGATTTATCACGCTTTTCAGCTTTTTCCTTCACTACGGAAGTAATAATACCTTGCCACACCAATTTTTTAGTTCCCGCATCGTACATATCTACAACAAAAGTACCTTCTTGGTAATCGTTTTCAGAATAGGAAGTTGTAGCCGAAACTGTGCCCATGCCCATACCATAGCCCCAGCCCCATCGGCCACCATAACCCATACCTCCGTTAAAATCGGTATAAGCGGTTGTGCTTGTTTTTTGGTTAACTACCACATAAAGTGTAATGGCTAAATCTGCATTATCCGATACCATATTTAGTCCTCTAGAACTTAATTCGGACTGCATAGCATCAGTGATTCGCTTTTTATCAAAATCGTTTAAAATTTTATCGCTATCCTTTTCCCATCCAGCAAAAGTATAGGTTTTAAATGCCGAAAAATCTATCGATTTATCATAATCGCTTTTAATCTGTGCAAAGCCTATTGTGGTTATTAATAGCACTAAACACAGCTGTAATTGGTTGAAATATGTTTTCATATTTTAGTATTTATGGATTAATAATGATTTGTTTAAACTGTTCTAATTTGTCCAGATTACGCCGACAGCTATTGCAAAATGCGACAAGCCTTCTAAATCGCCTGCTTTTGCAGCATAATTATAACGGAAGGCTGTGCGTATACCCCAACCGTAATTGACCTCGTACTCAAAGCCTATTTCGGGTCTTACACTAAACTGCCACGCATCGTCTTCAATGGTATAAAGTCCTAAATCCTGTTCTTGGCGATTATACATAACCCCTAATCCTAAAGATGCAAACGGCGTAAAGGTTTCCGATTCATTAAAGAAATAACTACCTGTAGCATATACTGGAATACTATTAATGTAATGGTAACGATTAGCTGTAATTGTTTCTGTACCCGAAGTCGTGGTTCTTTCCCCCATATCTTCGTAAAAGGTTTGCAAGCCAGCGCTAACCCCTAAACCCCATTCATTATTCATCATATGGGTATAATCGAACCCAACCCCTCTAAAACTGGTTTTACCTATAAAATCGGCTGTTTCTCGTGTGGGGAAAGCGATTACATAATTAAGGCTATATTTCTCTTGAGCTATAGTTGATAGTGACACCACTAAAAAACCTATAAGCATATATAATTTAAGTTTCATAAAATAAGATTTTAATTATTGAACGGAGGATGATTAAACGCTGTATTTAAACCTGTGGTAATGCGCCCCACAATATTAGACTCACTGCCTTGCAGCAATCCGTTTAAAGCACCTAACCAAACCACTGGAACCTCGTTATCGCTGTTAGTATCTTCAGGATAGGTCATTTGCACTAATACCGACCCCGAACTATATCCGCTTACATAACCTGGATAATACCCTGGGTAATACCAACCCCAACCTGGGCCGTACCATGGATAATACCAATCCCACCACCACGGATTATAATAAATAAAAGTCTGATCGAAAGTTGCCGCCACAACAACAATCTCTGGATTGCTATTGGCAGAAACTTCGGTCCAGCCCATTGCATCTAAATTAGCTTTTACGGTATTTAGAATGGCATCGGCATATACTTGGTCGATGTATTCTGGATCGCCCTCTTCACTATCATCTAAATCCATTACCTTATCTGGTATAGAGTACGTGTAGGTAGTATTAAAACTAAAATCCTGCTCGTAATTAGTGTATACGGCATCGAAATCTTCAACATATTCGCCTCCATCTGGATAACAACCATATAAGAAGAAAACTACCGCCGAAAATAACAGCCATCTGTATTTAAAAGAAGCTGCTGTTGTAAAAATGTTTTTCATAAACTTTAATTATTAACCTAATTCCACCTTAAAATATCTTTTAGCAAGAGCTGATAAGTGATTTTAGGTTGTGTTATTTTATATAAAAATAACGCAAAGAATGATAACTTACAATATCGCCTTCAATTAAAAACTTTAGAAAACTAATTTAAACAGAAGCAAACAATATCAGTTTTAGACCATTACATTAAAAAAAACACCTAAATATTAAAGCATAAAAAAGAGGCTGTCTAAAAGTTAATTTTTCGTCAATCTGAATTTATTTCAGATTCTCATAATTGTTGATTTTCAATATGATGAGATTCTGTGTAAAGCACAGAATGACGAAAAATTAACTTTTAGACAGCCTCTTTTTTTAAACAATTATCGAACAAGTATTTCTATTACGAACCACACATTAAGCAATCATCGCCTTCCGACGCTTTAGCTTGAGCTATAAGCGCTTTCATTTCTTCTGGCGACATCGGCTCGACATTTATATCTTTTTCGTTAGTTTCTTTAGCAAACTTAACTGCAGTTTGTTCTGCTTTTTCTTTTTGATAAGCTACAACAGGCTCCTCTACTTTATCTGTGGCAACGGTATTGGTAACAGGCGCTGCTTTTTTGCTATTATCTAAAGTAAATTTAATTGCATCTACCGCACTTTTGGTTCTTAAATAATACATTCCTGTTTTTAAACCGCTCTTCCAAGCATAAAAATGCATAGAAGTTAACTTAGCCATGGTAGCGCCTTCCATAAATAAATTTAAAGATTGCGACTGATCTATAAAATAACCTCGTTGGCGAGACATATCTATAATATCTTTCATGCTCAATTCCCAAACGGTTTTATACAAATCTTTAATATCTTGAGGGATATTTTCTATATTTTGAATAGAACCATTGGCGCGCATGATGTCTTGTTTTAACGCTTCGTTCCACAATCCTAAATCTACAAGATCTTCCAACAAATGCTTGTTTACCACTATAAACTCTCCCGACAACACGCGACGCGTATAAATATTCGATGTATACGGTTCAAAACACTCGTTATTCCCTAAAATCTGCGACGTTGAAGCTGTTGGCATAGGCGCCACTAATAAAGAGTTTCTCACACCATGCTCCAACACCTCATTTCGTAATTTATCCCAATCCCAAAGTCCGCTTAAATCTTTCTCTGTTAAGCCCCAAAGATTGTACTGAAATTCTCCCTTACTAATTGGGGAACCCTTGTAGGTTTTATACGGGCCATCGTTTTTAGCCTCTTCCATACTTGCTGTAACCGCTGCAAAATATAAGGTTTCGAAAATATCCTGATTAAGCTTTTTGGCTTCGTCGCTTGTAAAAGGCAAACGCAACTTGATAAACGTATCGGCCAAGCCCTGCACGCCTAAACCTATTGGTCTATGACGCATGTTAGAGTATTCCGCTTCTTTAACCGGATAATAGTTTCTGTCGATTACACGGTTTAAGTTTTTAGTAACGCGTTTAGTAATTCTGAACAATTCTTTATGATCGAAAGTGCCGTTTTTAACAAACATCGGCAAGGCGATAGACGCTAAATTACACACAGCCACTTCGTCTGGAGCTGTATATTCTAAAATTTCGGTACATAAATTAGATGAACGAATAGTGCCCAGGTTTTGCTGGTTAGATTTACGGTTAGCCGCATCTTTATACAACATATAAGGCGTTCCTGTTTCGATTTGCGATTCCAGAATTTTCTCCCAAAGTTCTCTCGCCTTGATAGTTTTTCTACCCTTACCTTCGGTTTCGTATTTAAGATATAAAGCTTCAAAGGCTTCGCTATGCACTTCGTCTAAACCAGGACATTCGTTAGGACACATTAAGGTCCACGGTCCATCTTCCTGAACACGTTTCATAAATAAATCCGAAATCCACATAGCATAAAACAAATCGCGAGCACGCATTTCCTCTTTACCATGGTTTTTCTTCAAATCCAGAAAATCCATTATATCGGCATGCCAAGTTTCTATATACATAGCAAAACTTCCCTTACGCTTTCCTCCGCCTTGGTCTACATATCTCGCGGTATCGTTAAACACCCTTAACATAGGTACAATACCATTAGATGTTCCGTTAGTACCAGAAATATAACTGCCTGTAGCACGCACATTGTGTATAGCCAAACCAATACCTCCAGCCGACTGTGATATTTTTGCGGTTTGCTTTAATGTATCGTAAATACCATCTATACTATCGTCTTTCATTGTTAACAAGAAACATGACGACATTTGTGGTTTAGGCGTTCCTGCATTAAACAAGGTTGGTGTAGCGTGTGTAAAATACTTTTTAGACATGAGCTCGTAAGTTTCTATCGCTGCGTCTAAATCGGTCAAATGAATACCTATTGCCACGCGCATTAACATATGTTGTGGACGCTCGGCTATTTTTCCGTCTAATTTTAAAAGATAGGACCGTTCTAAGGTTTTAAATCCGAAATAATCGTAACCAAAATCGCGATTATAAATAATAGTAGAATCGAGACGTTCTTTATTCTCCATAATAACCTGATACACATCGTCGGCTAGCAAAGGAGCTTCCTGCCCTGTTCTTGGATTTATATAGGTGTATAAATCGTGCATAACATCGCTAAACGACTTTTTGGTATTTTTATGTAGGTTGGAAACCGAAATTCGTGCCGCCAATCGCGCATAATCAGGATGTGCCGTAGTTAAGGTAGCCGCAATCTCGGCAGCCAAATTATCTAATTCGCTAGTTGTTACGCCGTCGTAAAGCCCTTCAATTACCCTCATGGCAACTTTTACCGGATCTACAAGCTCGTTTAAACCATAACACAGTTTTCTTACTCTAGCCGTAATTTTATCGAACATGATAGGCTCTTTTCGTCCATCTCTTTTTAATACATACATAATATTTTACACGTTTTTATTTTTGACCTGACACACCCATCAGAACAAAATGGTTAGTTAATAGGATTAATTATTGCGTTTGTTGCGATTGCTGACTAAAAGACAAGAACCGCAAGCGTATTGTTTTTAAGTTATTTTGAAATTAAAAATCGGCGTCGAAATTAAACTTATCTTCCTCCTCTTCCTTGTTTAAAACCCCTGCTTTTTGATATTCGGATACTCGTTTTTCGAAGAAATTAGTTTTACCCTGTAACGAAATCATATCCATAAAATCGAAAGGATTGGTGGTGTTATACACCTTTTCGCAATCTAATTCGCTTAATAATCTATCGGTAACAAATTCTAAATATTGCGTCATTAATTTAGCATTCATTCCTATTAAACTTACAGGCAACGATTCGGTAATGAATTCACGTTCTATATTTAAAGCATCAACCAAAATTTCTGTAATTCTGGCCTTAGGCACTTTATTTATTAAATGATGATTATGTAAGTGTACAGCAAAATCGCAATGCACGCCTTCGTCCCTAGATATCAACTCGTTAGAAAATGTTAAACCAGGCATTAAACCACGCTTTTTTAACCAGAATAACGAACAAAATGCTCCCGAAAAGAAAATGCCTTCTACCGCCGCAAAGGCGATTAAGCGCTCTGCAAAACTAGGCGACTCGATCCATTTTAAAGCCCAATCGGCTTTCTTTTTGATAGCAGAAAAATGTTCTATAGCCTTGAAGAGTATATCTTTCTCCTTCTCGTCTTTCACATAAGTATCTATTAAAAGTGAATAGGTTTCGCTATGAATATTTTCCATCATGATTTGAAAACCATAAAAGAATTTCGCCTCGCTATATTGCACTTCGCTAACAAAATTTTCGGCTAAATTTTCGTTAACAATACCATCGCTAGCAGCAAAAAAGGCTAATATGTGCTTAATAAAATAACGCTCATCGTCGTTTAATTTATCTTTCCAGTCCGAAATATCCTGATGTAAATCTATTTCTTCGGCAGTCCAAAAACTGGCTTCAGATTTTTTGTACCACTCCCAAATATCGTGATGCTGAATTGGAAAAATAACAAATCGATCTTTATTTTCTTGAAGAATTGGTTCTGTAGTTTGAGACATTATTTATGTTTTTTATTGATTATTAGACGAATGATTTTTGAAATCTTGTGCTAACAAATATTGAAAAATACACTCTAAAATGAAAGAGTTACTTATCAACATTGTCAACAAGTTTTTAACAACACTATATTCTTTAAGCAATAAAAAGTTTACAAATAAAAACACTCAACACATTAAATAACAGTATATTGTATTTTTTAAAATCACAAAAAGTTTACAAATAAAAACATCTAAACCCCCTACACATAAGACATTAACACCATTAACACAAAAGAAAATCGTTATTTGCACGAAACAAAAAAGAGAGCTCTACACAGAACTCTCTTTTTCCCCAATAATTAACTAAACTAACTAAAAATTTTCCAATAATTATGTAGTTACCTAATCTTTACAAAAGACCATTTTACAGGTTTATTTTTACGCGATTTATTACAATTTCGCGCTTAGTTATTATTCAAATATCATTAAAAGCTATAAAAAAATATATTTTTATGTATAGTTGGCCTCAAAAATTGTGTAATCGGCAACTCAATTCTAAAAAAAATATTTTCAAGCATTATCCGTTATTCTATTTATATTAATCAATTATATTTATATTTCTATTTTTTTAGATTATGATAAAAGCAGTTATTGTAGACGACGAGCCCAAAGCCATCCAAAGCCTCACATGGGAACTCAATAATTTCAACAAAGAAATTAAAGTAATACAGCACTTTACATCTCCAGAGAGCGCCATAACCTACCTTAACAATACCCCACCAGATTGCTTGTTTTTAGACATACAAATGCCAACAATGGACGGTTTTCAGTTTTTAGATCAGTTAAAAAACCGCGATTATGCAGTAGTTATCACGACAGCCTATAACGAATACGGCATAAAAGCCCTAAAACACGAGGCAATAGATTATTTATTAAAACCGATAGACTCAGACGACCTGAAAGAAACACTACAAAAAGTAAAAAAATACAACTCCAAATCCAATAATTTTAAAAACATAGAACAGGTATTAAGCGAATTTAACGAGAAATTCAACACTCATCGCATTACCATAAATACCGATGGAAAATTAATTTTTATAGACTCGGAAGACATCCTTTTTGTAGAATCGGATGGTAATTACAGTACCATCTTCTTGAAGGACGGACAAAAAATAGTAATCACAAAAAAGCTTAAAGAAGTCAACGCCATTCTACCCGAACATTTCTTTTTCAGAATCCACAACTCCTACATTGTTAACCTTAATAAAATAAAAGAATTTATTAAAAACGACAGCTATGTGGTCATGCAATCTAATCATAAAATTCCCGTAGCCAGACAACGTAAATCCGACTTTCTGGAAAAATTATAATGATAAACACATCGCCTTTAAAAACATATTCGTCAACATCACACCATTACCATACACTATTTCTATGGCTAGCATTTCTATGCACATCTTTAACTTCTATTGCTCAGAATAAAGATACCGAGAGCACGTTTGAAACACGTATAGAACAAAGCTTTTCCGACAACATAAACAAATACCGAGATTTAGAAGACCTTTTTCATAGCGACAAAAGAGACAGTGTTAAAATGAAACGTTTAATACACCTCGCCAACAAAAACAATCACAACGAAGTAAAGAGTTACGCCCTGTCTGCCCTAGGCACTATTTACAGGAATAAATCTATGTACGACAGAGCTATAACCACTTACAAAGCCGCCGAACAAGCAGCTGTTGATGCCAATAACGATGTACAGCAAGTTATCGCACTTAACATGCTTGGTGTGGTATACCGACGCATGGACTTAATTAAACCCGCACTTGATTACCACAAAAAAGCCTACGATTTAGCTAACGAAAAATTTAAATCAAATCCAGACCCTGAGTTCGAACACAGTATGGCGGTTTCTAGAAATAGTATGGGTAATATATATTTGGTACTTCAGCAATACGATTTAGCTCTGAAGCAATTCGAGCGTTCTATAGAAATTGAAAAGAAAACCAATAACAGACTTGGTTTAGCCATAAACTACCAGAATATTGGTTTTGCCCAAGAACACAAGGGCATGTTAGACAAAGCTCTTAAAAACTACCAAACCTCTTTAGAATATAACGAGCTCTTAAATTCCGACATTGGCCGAGTTATTTGTTACAATGCCATAGCCCAAGTATACATTAAAAAAGCCGACTACAACCAATCACTTTCTATTTTAAACGATGCATTAAACAAAGCTTTACAATTAGGCGATCAATATTATCTCGCTCAAACCTATATAAATTTAGGATGGACACAGGAAAAGCTAAACGACAATGCAGAAGCCGAAAAAAATTTAAAAACAGGTTTACAAATTGCCAGAGCTTACGAACTTAAAACGTTTACAGCGGAAGCACTTTTACACCTCTCTGAACTACAATCTAAACTTGGAAATTACGAAATTGCCTACACCAATTACAAAGAAAGTAAAGAAGCCGAAGAAAGTATTACCAACGACCGCAACTTAAACTATGTAAACGACTTAATTATAGAGTACGAACACGAGTCTAAAAACAACCAGATTAAAGAGCTTTCTGATGAAAACGAAATTGTGAAAAACAAACTCGAGCGAAACAAAAAATTATTCTGGTATACCGCCATTCTAATTTCGTTGTTCACCACCATGATCATCATCATAATTAGGCACAGACAAGTAAAACAAGAAAAACAAATAATCACTTTAGAACAGGACATGCTTAGAAGTCAGATGAACCCGCATTTCATCTTCAACTCCCTAAACTCCATCAAACTTTACATCATAAATAACGACAAAGAAAAAGCCGTTTATTACCTTAATAAATTCTCTAAACTTATTCGCAAAATCCTTATCGCTTCTACAGAAAAGGAGATGACCTTAGAAGAAGAATTAGACACAATGAAGCTCTACATAAACATTGAAAACATTAGATTTCAAAACGAAATAGACTTCAAAATAAAAGTTGACGAAGGCATTAACACCGCCAATATAAAAGTACCTTCGCTTATATTGCAACCTTTCTTAGAAAATGCATTATGGCACGGCCTGTCATCTAAAAAACATGATAAAAAAATAGAATTACACGTACATAAAGATACCGACAACTATATAAACATTAGTATAGAAGATAACGGAATTGGCAGGCAAGAATCTCAAAAAATAAACAGTTTAAAAGTCTTAAAACGAAAATCTGTAGGTATTGCCATTACCAAGGCTAGATTAGCAAATTTCTCTAAACGTTTCGCTAACGATTACAAATTTGATATTGAAGATTTATACAACGACAAAAACAGACCGCGAGGCACAAAGGTTACACTACACATACCTATACCTAACTATAGCAAAACCTAATTATTTATAGGTAGCAGCTACTTTTTCGAGCTCTAAATACCAATCTTCGCCAAACTTTCGTATTAACGCGGCTTTTACGAATTTATAAATTGGCACTTGCAACTCTTTACCTAAAGTACAAGCATCGTCGCAAATATGCCAGCGATCGTAATTTACCGCCGAAAACTCTGTAAAATCTTTAACACGAATAGGATAAAGGTGGCAAGACACTGGTTTTTTCCAATCTATTTCCCCTCGATTATACGCCTCTTCAATACCACAAAGCGCCGTGCCTTTAGTATCAAAAATTACGTATGCACAATCGGCGCCATCTATTAACGGGGTTTCAAACTCGCCGTCTTCGGTAACAATAGAGGTTCCTTGACTAGCTATTGCCGCGATACCTTCTGGACGCAAAAAAGGTTTCACCTTAGGATAAATTTCCTCTAAAATAGTAACCTCATCTTGTTCTAAAGGTGCTCCTGCATCGCCATCAATACAACACGCCCCTTTACAAGCGGTTAAATTACAAACGAAATCTTTCTCGATGATTTCTTCCGAAACTATGGTCTTTCCTAACTGAAACATGCTGCAAAAATAGAGAAACTTTCTATTTATTTTACATCATTAAACATTTATAATCTACTACATTTGCCCAAAATTTAAAACCCATAAAGCTATGGATTTAAACGCGAAAGAAATTTTTACCGCCTTCATGATTTTATTTGCCGTAATAGATATTGTTGGCAACATACCTATTGTAATAGATTTACGCAAAAAAGTAGGTCATATTCAGAGCGAAAAAGCCTCTATAATTGCTGGTGTAATTATGATTATTTTTCTGTTTTTAGGAAAAAATATTCTGTCACTTATTGGCATTGGGGTAAATAGTTTTGCGGTAGCAGGTTCGTTTATTTTATTCTTTATAGCCCTAGAAATGATTTTAGGAATAACCCTTTATAAAGAAGATGAAAATAGCGCGATGACGGCTTCTGTATTTCCGTTAGCCTTCCCTTTAATTGCCGGACCTGGAAGTTTAACCACCTTACTATCGTTACGCGCAGAGTTTAAGATAGAAAACATTATTGTTGCCGTAATAGTAAACGTAATAATTATTTATATTGTTTTAAAAACTTCGGCAACCATAGAGCGTTTAATAGGTCAAAACGGAATTAATATTATTCGGAAAGTTTTTGGAGTGATTTTACTTGCGATAGCTGTAAAATTATTTGCACATAATATTAAAGCCTTATTTATTTAATTATGAAAATACTTACAATAATACTTGCTGTAATTGCTCTTGGGCTTATAGCATTTAACACCACGCAAATAGATTTTAACGATCCTTTTGGCAACGATAGCATTGTAGCCTTAATAACCATAATGGCCTTACTTTGCGCCGTTGTGTTACTACTTATTTTAAACACCTCTAAACGCATAGAGGAACGCTACAAAAACAAAAAGTAACTCATCTATTGATGATTTACTTTTGGCTATTAAGTTTAATAACCTCGTTTACCATATCGTCGGTTGAATTGATAACTTCTGTAAAGGCACCTTTACCAAATAACTGGTCGGCAATGGTAGCTTTTAAGTATTGTTTCACTTCTTCGTGATAAGCCACAAAAGTAATCGTAGATTGTGTTCTAATATTTAGGTAGTCCTGAAACTTAATCACCAAGTCGTCGCTTACTTTAAAATCATTTATAAAATCTTGTCGACTATAATTATCGTACAAGTGGCGATCTTGCTCTAGCTCTTCAAAAATAAAATAACTTATAAAGCCACGATGTTCTAAAAACAACAACGTTTCGTTTTGCATATTTGTATCTAATGGCACAAAAACATCTGGAATTATACCCCCGCCACCATAAACAATTTTTCCTTTAGGAGTTGTAAATTTTAAAGAATCAGACACTTTTATTTTTTCGGGATCTATCAACTCACCACTATCTAATCTTTCAAAATACTCGTCGTAATAATCTTTATTCCCGTTGGAATATGGCCTTTGTATAGATCGGCCTGTAGGCGTATAATAACGCGACACGGTTAAGCGTACCGCACTGCCGTCTCCCAACTCCATTTCGCGCTGCACCAAACCTTTACCATAAGAACGCCTACCCACTATAGTCCCTTTATCGTTATCCTGAAGCGCGCCAGCCACTATCTCGCTAGCCGAAGCCGAGTTTTCGTTAATTAACACGTACACCTCGCCAGTTTCGAAATCGCCTGCCTCTGTTGCATAACTCTTTTCTATGGCACCACTTTTATTTTTTGTAAACAGAATCAGTTTATCATCTTCTAAAAACTCATCGACTATAGCTTCGGCAACAGCCAAAAACCCACCCGGATTATCTCTTAAATCCAATGCAATTTCTTTAGCCCCAGCTTGCTTTAATTTAGTGAGCGCCGATTTAAATTCATTAAAAGTACTTTCTGCAAAGCGATTGATTTTTATATAACCTAAGGTCTCAGTTAGCATATAACCAGCATCGACACTTTTTATGGGAATAATATCTCGAGTAACTTTAAAATCTAATATCTCGCCGGTATCTTTTCTGAAAACTTTCAAATCTACATCGGTATTTATATTCCCTTTTAAACGGTTTACGATGTCGACATTATTAATGTGTTTTCCAAACAGCGAATCGCCATTCGCGTAAATAATACGATCGCCACCTAAAATGCCAGCTTTATCGCTAGGGCCGCCCTCAACTGCACGAATAACCGTTACGGTGTCTTTATACGTATAAAAATGAACCCCAATCCCAACAAAGTCACCTTTCATATTTTCCGAAACGCGCTCCATATCTTCTCTTGGAATATATACCGAATGTGGGTCTAAATTTTCTAAAATACCGTTTACTGTTACATCTACAATACTATCGGTATTTACATTATCTACATACTCGTAATCTATATAATCTATAAGCCGATTTAACTTATCTTTATTGCTATTTGCAGTAAATAATCTATTAGACTGGTCGGCGAAATTTAATTTACCTCCAATATAAATTCCTGCCGCAACTGCAGCACCAATTATTAGTGGTAAATATTTTTTCTTAAGAGCCATTACGCGGTTAAATCTTCAATATATTCTATTTCTATACCTGCTTTTTTTAGAAAGAGCAATCCTGAATTATCTTTATATTCTTGACAATACACGACACGCACTATACCTGCCTGATGGATAAGTTTACTACACTCCTTGCAAGGAGATAAAGTAATATACAAAGTAGCTCCCTTACAAGATTGTGTAGAGGCCGCAACCTTTAATATAGCATTCGCTTCGGCGTGCAGCACATACCATTTGGTATACCCTTCTTCGTCTTCGCAAAAATTTTCGAATCCAGTTGGCGTACCGTTATATCCATCAGAAATAATCATTCTATCCTTTACAATTAATGCCCCAACTTGCTTGCGCTCACAAAAGGATAGTTTTCCCCATTCTTTGGCAATTCGTAAATAGGCTTTATCGTACTTAAGCTGTTTCTTTTTGGGCATTAAATTAATGTGGATATTTTAAATGGATACTACTTTTACATACAACACCGCTTTAATTGCGTGTGTAATCTTCTATTACTAAGAACTTAATAACGAAGATAGGTGGTTGTTATTTTAATTACAATGGCAAACCGTTAAATTTTTTACAAAACTTATCGATTTACACTACCAATTCGTTTTCTAAAATCATAGGAATAACCAAACCAATTACTATAGATGACAATACCAATACCCAATCGCGTTTTGAAAAACGAAAAACCGTTTGCATAACATAACTGAAAAACAGCACCACAAAAACGATAATTACCTGTGCAATCTCTATACCTAAGGCAAACTCGATAAGCGGCAATAGTTTATTACTAGAATTACCCACTAACAAATGAAACTCGCGCGCAAAACCTAAACCATGAATTATACCAAAAAACAATGCCGATAGCAATAAAACACCAACACCCTTTTGCTGCGTTTTACCTGCAGTAAATACATTAAAAACAGCCATAATTAAAATGGTAATCGGAATTAACAACTCAACCAAAGCCCCATTAATTTTTACAATATCGTAAGCTGCTAAAACTAAAGACAAGGTATGCCCTAAAGTAAATAACGACACTAAAACCAAAACACGCTTCCAGTCTTTAAAAACGTATGGTACGGTTAACACCATTAAAAACAAAATATGGTCGTAACCATTAATATCTAACACATGGTTTACACCATATTGAACATAAAATAAAAAATCGTCTAGCATAATTAGGGAATCTTGGAAGTTTATAAATTGAGTTTTAAATATTATACACCATTTCACTCAACGCACAAATTTAATATTTAATACGATATTTGTATTTATAAAACATGAGAATAAAGTCTTAACAATAATTGTAACAAAAAATGACTACAACCAAAAAACACGACGACCGAATTGCTAAATTAACTTTTGCTTCTGTGTACCCGCATTATGTTGCAAAAGTTGAAAAGAAAGGGCGCACCGTTGAAGAACTCCACGAAGTTATTACCTGGTTAACCGGATTTAACAACGAAGACCTGCAACAATTAATTTTGGAAAAAGCGACTTTCGAAACGTTTTTCAGCAAAGCCACCCTTAACCCTAATGCGCATTTAATAACCGGCAGTATTTGCGGCTACCGTATAGAAGACATAACAACACCATTAACAAAGCAAGCAAGATACCTAGACAAATTAGTAGATGAATTAGCTAAAGGTCGTAAAATGGAAAAAATTTTACGCTAAACTAAATCAGATTACATATCAAAAAAAAAAAAATCGCATTAACCTAAAGTTTAGATTAATGCGATTTTTTCGATGTTTATATTTTATTGTTTTCTAATCCAATATTGCGTTCGTCCCAAAATAGACACACCTAAAAAACCTCTCACTTTAAGCTTATTATCGTCTACCAATTTTAAGTAACAACTGTACACATCGCCCGATTCCGGATCTAGAATAGTACCTTCGTTATACTCGTCATCATCCTTTTTAAGATCTTCAATAATGACCAACCCTATTATAGGTTTATCTTTTTTAGCACCTTCGCACTTTTCGCAACGCGAATTAGGGTCGCCAACATATTTATCGATTATTTTAGCATAATACAAACCATTAGATTCGTAAATGTCTACAAGTGCTTTTTTTTCTTTGGTTTTATCGTCGAAAGTTTCCCACTTACCAACAATACCTTGTGCGTTTACAACTGCGGTAAACGTCATTAATAAAAATAATACAAAATGTTTCATTAGCTTCCTGTTTGTTTTAATATTATATCTTCAGCTACTACACCTCTTTAGACCGTTTTAATTTATTTTATAAGCTAAGCAGCCGAAGGCAAATTACAATATTTTTTCACAACTCACTCCTTCATTAAAAGCAATCAAACAAAAAAGCCTGAAAATCGAAAGATTAACAGGCTTTACACAAACTCAAGGCTTGTACTTTTTTTACTAAAATTCAAAACCATCTCAAAACATTAGCCAACGTTATACATTCATAACTTAAACTAGATATGATTTCCTAAAACTTAAACATTATGCACTGAAAAATTGTAGATGATTAGACAATGAAGACAAATCAGTTTCTATTCGGAAAATTTAGCAATCTATTAAATGAAGGATTATATTAGCTGCCATTAAAAAAAAATAGTATTACTTACATTCACATTTATAAAAAATGTATAAAAAGAATTTATTAAACATTAAGGCATATTCAGCACTAATAATAGTTTTATTTAGTCTACTAAGTTGTAAATCTCATAAAGAAATTAAAAAACTATCGTCACAAATAGATTGCAAAAAAACAATATATTTTATTTGGGACGATGAAAGCAATGCACTCCAGAGTCAAACAACAGGAAACTATAAATTAGGTTATACATTTAGAAATATTGATATTAATCTTAAAGAGCTTTTTATAGAATCAGTAGAAAAATTAAATGAAGATTATAAAGGAACCTATATTTATGGTAAGTATAATGGTTTTCCTCCAGATTCGATTATTCAAGTGCGTGTGAAGTTAGAAAAGCTAGTTTGGCATCTTAATTATTATAAATCTAAAAGAGACTTACAACTCGTGTATTCTACATCCAATGAAGATTTTCAATTTATCGGTAATAGTAAACGAAAAAAACAAAAAGCTTATTTAGAATCGTTTGAGCATGCTAATCTAAAATTTATACTAGCAACTTGTAATAATTGATTCGTTGTAAATGTTACTGATTTAATTAAAAAAGCCTGTAATTCAAAGAACCACAGGCTTTACACGTACTCAAGGTGGGAATCGAACCCACACTTCCGAAGAAACTGGATTTTGAATCCAGCGCGTCTACCAATTCCGCCACTTGAGCAAACGAATTCGTAATGGGACTGCAAAAATAATTTAATTTTATGTAAACTTCCTAAAAATTCAGCAACAATATTCTTTTCAAGTTAAAATAAATCCCTAAATTTGCACCCAATTTAAAAACCAGTAGTGTTTCTCACTTAAAAACAACAAGTTACCATGCGTAATGTTTATACAGAAGCTAAAATTTTTACCTGTGAAGCCAGTAGGGATTTAGCCGAAAAAATTGCTGCAGCCTACGGGACCCACTTAGGAAACGTAATTACCTCGACGTACAGCGACGGAGAATTCCAACCCTCGTACGAAGAATCTATTAGAGGCACGCGCATTTTTATTATTGGCTCTACACATCCTGGACCAGAAAATTTAATGGAAATGTTGTTAATGATTGATGCTGCCAAACGCGCATCTGCAAGACACATTACTGCGGTTTTACCTTATTTTGGTTGGGCAAGACAAGACCGTAAAGACAAACCAAGAGTACCTATTGCTGCTAAATTAGTAGCGAAAATGTTAGAAACTGCAGGTGCTACTCGTATTATCACTATGGACCTTCATGCCGATCAAATTCAAGGTTTTTTCGAAAAACCTGTCGATCACCTTTTTGCTTCAACCATCTTTTTACCATACCTAAAGTCGCTTAACCTAGACAACCTAACCATTGCATCGCCAGATATGGGAGGTTCTAAAAGAGCTTATGCCTATTCTAAAGCTTTAGAAAGCGATGTGGTAATTTGTTATAAACAACGTGCTAAAGCCAATGTTATTTCTTACATGGAACTTATTGGCGATGTAACCGATAAAAATGTGGTGTTAGTAGACGATATGGTAGATACTGCAGGTACACTAACCAAAGCAGCAGACCTAATGATGGAACGTGGTGCTAAAAGCGTTAGAGCCATTTGTACACACGCCATTTTATCGGGTAATGCTTACGAAAAACTAGAAAATTCTAAACTAGAAGAATTAATAGTAACAGACTCTATACCGCTAAGGCAACAAAGCAATAAAGTAAGAGTACTTACCTGTGCCGATTTGTTTGCTGGTGTTATGCAAAACGTACACTACAACAAATCTATCAGTTCTAAATTTTTAATGTAATTTAATACTTAATATAAATAAACATGAAATCAATTACAATCAACGGATCTCAAAGAGAAAGCGTGGGCAAAAAAGTAACAAAAGCCTTACGTAATGCTGGTCAGGTTCCTTGCGTATTATACGGAGGAGATAAGCCAGTACATTTCTCTGCAGATGAATTAGCTTTCTCAAAATTAGTATACACGCCTAATGCGCATACTGTTGTGATTGCTTTAGAAGGTGGCGAAACTTACAATGCTGTTATGCAAGACATTCAGTTTCACCCAGTAACAGACAAAATCTTACACATCGATTTTTATCAGTTATTCGACGACAAAGAAATTTCTATGGATATTCCTGTAGCTTTTGTTGGTAACTCTCGTGGTGTAAGAAACGGTGGTGTATTACGTAAAAACAAACGTAGCTTAAGAGTAAAAGCATTACCAGCTAACTTACCAGATTTAATCGAAGCAGATATTACTCCGCTTAAAATTGGTGGTAAATTATACATCACATCGTTAGAAAACGATGCTTACAAGTTCATGCACCCAGACAACACTGTGGTATGTCAAGTAAGACGTTCTAGAGCATCTATGAACGTAGAAGACGAAGAAGATGAAGATGAAACTGCAGAAGCAGAAGCAACTGCACAAGAATAATCTAAACGTATTCTAAAATAATAAAAAGCATGCTGTTCATTCAGGATGCTTTTTTTATTTTAACCTAAAATACGCAGCTCATGTTCAACTTTCTTTTTAAGCACAAAAAAAGCATTACGAACACTTCAGAAACACAACCCATGAAAAAATTTTTAATAGTTGGCTTAGGAAATATTGGCGAAAAGTACGAAAACACCAGACATAATATCGGTTTTAAAATTTTAGACCAATTAGCCAAACAAGAAAATTTAACCTTCGAAACCGAAAAACTAGGCGATATAACTACTTACAAATTTAAAGGACGCACCTTTATTTTACTAAAGCCAAATACGTACATGAATTTAAGCGGGAAAGCAGTACAATACTGGCTAACTAAAGAAAAAATACCTTTAGAACACTTACTTGTTATTACAGACGACCTTAATTTACCTTTTGGCAGCATACGCTTAAAAACCAAAGGCAGCGACGGTGGGCATAATGGCCTTAAAGACATTCAAGATAAATTACAAACAACAGCATACAACAGGTTCAGGTTTGGCATTAGCAACAGCTTTAGCAAAGGCAAACAAATAGACTATGTTTTAGGGGAATGGTCTACCGAAGAAAACTTGATTATGGAAGAACGCTTAAACCAATCTGTAGCCCTTATTAAATCGTTTGGGACCGCAGGTGTAAGCCGCACCATGAATGCCTTTAATGGCAAATAACACAATTCTTCTTGGAATAAAATAGTTCTACTTAACATCTGGAATATATTTATTTTAATTTTTATGCATCGAAATAAATAATTGATAAAAAACAAGTAAAAAAATTACATTAACATTTTATTTGTCAAAAAAATAAGCTGCACCCGCCTTATTATCGCTTAAATCCAATATATTTGCCGCCATTATCCCCTAATACACAATTATAAATGAAATTTTTTACTATTAAATTTTTCGCATTATACGCACTATTTTCTGTAGGCGTAAATGCGCAAAATCAGAATTTATCTCCTGCAGAAGGAGAACAATGTGGCTTCGTAGATGCTGAAAACAGATTACGTTCCAACAATCCAAAACGTTTAAACGACGCGCAATTCGAAAACTGGCTAGCTCCTAAAATTAAAGAGTTTAGAGCAAAAAAAGCAATGGGCCGTGTTGAAGACAACATCATTCAAATTCCTGTAGTTGTACACGTTATTCACGATGGTGATGCCTACGGTGTAGACGAAAACATTACAGACAGCCAAGTACAGTCGCAACTAACTGTAATGACTGAAGATTTTAGACGTATGATGGGCACTCCAGGTTATAACGATAGCGCTGTTGGAGCAGATGTAGGTATAGAATTTGTATTAGCAAAGCAAACACCAGACGGCTGTCCTACTAATGGTATTAACCGTGTTAACATGGGTAAAGAAAGCTGGAGCGAAGCAGACATCGACGCTGTTGTAAAACCAAGCACTATTTGGGATCCAGAACAGTATATGAACATGTGGTCTATCATTTTTACAAGAACAGACTTATTAGGCTATGCACAATTCCCTTCTGACTCTGGTTTAGGTGGTTTAAATAACGATATGGGCCCTGCAAGTTCTGATGGTGTAGTTTGTAGATTCAACTCTTTTGGTAGCGTTGATTACGACGACGGAACTTTTCACTTAACTGCACCTTACAACCACGGTAGAACTATGACTCACGAAGTAGGTCACTATTTAGGTTTACGCCACATTTGGGGCGACGGCGGTTGTTCTGTAGACGATTATGTTACAGATACACCTTTAGCATCGCAACCAAACAGAGGATGCCCTGTTATAGATACTTGTACAGAAGAAGGCGAAACAGAACCGCTTTACGACATGGTACAGAACTATATGGACTACACTAACGACGAGTGTATGAACATTTTTACTGAAGGCCAAAAAGAACGTATTTTAACCGTTCTAGAGAACTCTCCTAGACGTTCTGGTCTTGCAACATCTAACAAAGATGAAGAGCCTACACCTGTAGATAACGACCCTAGCATTGCTTTATCTAGCATCGATATTCCATCATGTGGTACAGAGGTTATTGCTACTGTAGACATCACAAACTTCGGAACTACGCCATTAAACTCTTTAGTGATTACTTCTGAAGTTGACAACGGGACTTCATCAGATTATAATTGGACTGGCACTATAGCTCCAGGGGCTTCGCAACTAATAGACTTACCAGGAGTTAATGTACTTGGTGGTGAATTCACCTATACGGTTTCTGTTTCTCAACCTAACGGAAAAGAAGATAACAGATCATGTAATAACGAAATATCTCAAGATTTTAAAATGACGAGTGCTTACGCTTCTACATCGGTAATTAATTTAGAATTAAAAACCGACAAAGAAGGTAGTGAAACTTCTTGGGAATTCTTAGATGGTAACGGAGACGTTATAGAACGTGGTGGTGGAAACTACTGGGGTAACTTTACTGTTAAAAAATCTTTCGAAGTAGATCTTGACCAATGTTACACTTTTGTAATTTACGATTCTGGTGCTAATGGTCTTTGTTGTACAAACGGAGAAGGTTATTACACCCTAACTGCAGACGATGGTACTGTTATTTTCTCTGGAGCTGAATTTGCTTTAGAAGAACGTGTAAACATCTCTACCAGAACATTAAGTGTAGACAATAAAGAATTTGCTAACGGTATAAGCCTATACCCTAACCCTACAAGAAGCAACTTAAACCTTAAGGTAAGCAATTCTAGCGAGTTGCCAACACAGTTTGCGATTTACAACATGTTGGGTCAATTAGTAAAACAAAAGCAAATCCACTCGACTGCCGATTTAAACATTGGTACATCGGAATTAAAAAATGGTATGTATTTTATAAAAGTTTCTAAAGGAGCTAACACAGTATCTTTACCATTCATTAAGGAATAACAAGTCCTTTTAGATATAATAAAAGCCAGATTGAGTCTTCCTCAATCTGGCTTTTTTGTTTAAGATAGCTTCACTGGTTTATAGTTTCGAAAACAATTATACATCGTTTAAAAACTACTTTCTAACCTGTCTCTTTGTAAAAGATCCATGTTAGAGTCGAACATTTTAATTCATAAGATATGTTATTCTACCTGTTTTGAAACTTTCAGTCTATTTTATAGCAATTAATCGGCCAAGAAGGATCCCTAAACTTAAGTTTACGACTAATTAACCTGTATATCCATCATATAAATCGAGCGTACATTTAAGCATAAAAAGAGGCTGCCTAAAAAGTTAATTTTTCGTCAATCTGAATTTATTTCAGATTCTCATAATTGTTGATTTTCAATACAATGAGATTCTGTGTCGAGCACAGAATGACGAACTTTTAAACTTTTTAGACAGCCTCTTTAATCTATTTAAAGATATAATATCTACTCTACGATTATCTTTTTAATAGCACTGCGTTTACCATCTTTAACTTCTAACAAATACATACCAGAAACTACATTTTTAAGTGCAATAGTTTCAGAAAAAGTATGCACATTGTTATACGATTGACTAAACACACGTCTTCCGCTTAAATCGTAAACATTTAAATGAAGTGCATTACCAGAATCTGCCGTTAAAGCAACATTAAACGTTCCTGCATTTGGGTTTGGCCATACTTTAAAATCATTAAAGCTAACCTCGCTTACACCTAAAGTTGGCAACACATGAATCGTGTAATCTTCTACCTCACCATCGTAACCTTTTTCGCATGAACCAGCTTTTGCTTTGTATTTGGTACTCACACGCATAATAATCTTATCGGTTAAAGCAGCATCCTCAGGAACTGTAATAGAAAGTCCTGAATTTAAGGTTGGACCATCAGATACGTTTACAGCCGTACCTAAATCGTAGGCTTCATTTTCATCAAACATACAGTTATAATTCCAATCAATCCAAACGGTAGTATAAGTGGTATAATTTCCTGCCGTATTTACCTGTACCGTCAGTTCATAACTTTGTCCACGATTTACATTAGTAGAAATATTAGTAAAATCGCTAAATGCCGTTTTACCAGATACTTGGTCTATAGAACCAAACACCACTCGAGTCGTAGACGTCTTGTAATCGAAAGCAGTAGAACCTGTCGACTCGCAGTTAGAACAAAATTTACTGGTAAAGCTATAGGCTGATGAGAATTCTGATTCTGTACAAGGATTAATAGCCTTAACGCGCCAATAATACAAAGTTACTGGTGACAAATTGTATACATTAATATTTGTTGATTGGGTTCTAAAAGATCTAAGATCTGTACTAAAATCTGAAACAGTTGATACCTCTATATGATATAACTCAGCGAAATCTGATGCTTCCCATGTTAAACTAGCATTTAAAGCTACTTCTGTTGCTGCGTTTGCAGGAGTTAACAAAGCTGGCGCACTTAAATTAGAAGATTTTATAGTGAAATCTACATCTATAGTTTTAGTTAACGAGGCCGATGTTCCTGTAACTGTAATTGTATGCGTTCCTACAGGTGCTTTGGTAAACTGCGCTAATGTAAGAGCGATAGCACCATCAGTAGCTAAGGTTTCTGGAGCAAATGCAGCAGTAACGCCTTCTGGAAGGTTTGAAACCGAAAACGTCGTATTTTCATTAAATTCGTTTACAATAGTGTAATCCAAATCGATAGTCAAAGACTCCGATTCCTGACAAGTTACATAATCATTATCCGCATTAGTTTCCTCTAATAAGAACATAGGCTCCGATTTTTCAATAACGAAATCGGCATTAGAAATATCGTAAAAAATATTATCGGCTGCTTCCACCATAATACGACATTGTGTACCTGTTACATCTGGAATTAAAACAGAGGCTTCTCCATTATTTTCAACATTTGACGCTAAGGTAATCGGGTAAGTATAACCACCATCTGTAGACAATTTAATATTAACTGTTTTACAATCTATTGGCGCTTTGTTAGTTTCACCTACATTCCATTTTACTTTATAGTTGGTGTTAACATACCATGTTGTTGCTGCGTTAGGATTAGCCACGGTAAACGGTGTGCCATCTACAACGGTTACAGTCATTACATCGGCATGTGTTTGCCCGATACCTACAGGAAATCCACTACCGTTATCGCGAACTGTAAATGCAAAATTTAAAGTTCTGGCCACTGCTGGTGTCACTTCCCAAGTAGGTGTTAAGTTACCCGCTACTACATCGCTTAAACTAGGCATGTAACGGCTTGGAGAATCGGTTGGCAAATGCGATCTGTACAACGGACCAACCGCCCAGTTAGATTGCGGAGCTCCAGCTGCAGGTGCAGTTTCCGGATCGTTTTGAGACCAGTTATATGTTAATGTCTCAGTACCATCAGCATCGGTAGCAGTTCCTGTTAACACATACGGAGTAGATACTGGAATGCTATAATCTTTACCAGCATTGGCTACAGGAGGTACATTATCTAATGGCGTTTGCGCCCCACAAGAACTATTTCCTTGCGGCTGAATATTATTATTAATATCTCTAATATTTACATAATTAAAATGAGCATCGGTATTGGCCTGCACATTATTATCGCCACAAATACCTGCATACCCCATAATAGAGCTTCCAGAAGCAGGCTCTACTTCGGTTGCACCATTACCAGATCTAGAACACGTGTTCATGGTATGGTATCCTCCAAACTGATGCCCCATTTCGTGGGCTACATAATCGATATCGAAAGCATCGCCCACAGGGTTTGGCGTTCCTGTAAATCCACGTCCTTTAGAAAAACTTCCTGTAAAAGGTTCTACAGCATCAACACACACACAACTTAAACATCCTGCGCTTCCTCCTCCGCTGGTATTAAAATTGTGTCCGATGTCGTAAAGCGATTCATCTCCTAAAGTTGTAGAAATAACCTGTTGGGTTTTTGTGTTAAATTCGTTTTCCCAAGGATCTGTATTTACATTGTAATAAATAAGCTCATCGTTACGATCTATAAAGATTAACGTAATCGCTAAATCACGCTCATAAATTTCGTTTACACGATTCATAGTAATCGCCATTTGCGCCTGAATATTGGCTTTTTTCTCTTCGCCTGTTCCAACGCCGGCAAACAATGCACCATATTTTGCATTACAAGACAATGCCAAACGGTAGGTTCTTAAAATTTTATCGGTATTATACGCCGCATCTACGCGGGACACATCGTTTTTTAAACTATATAAATCTACCGACTCGTCTGTTAAACATTCAAAATCCTGCAAATCTCCCTGAATAGAAGCACGCTCGTAAACCATATATTGTTTACCATCGGTTGTAAACGGGTCTATGAACAAAGAGCTACGCTTACCCGATAACGAAAAAACATGCAAGCCAAACGGCGTAACGCTAAATCGCATGGTCGCTGTTTTATCGTCTATACCTACAGCTTTATACGTTTTAATCATAGGAAATTTGGCTGCCAATTTCGATTGCATAATCGGGGCTTCGGTTACCGAAAACTTTTGAAACGTTGCATCTGGCATAGGGAACTCTACTACAGTTCCTGTTTTTACACCTTTAGCCGAAGCTAATGGCGTATTGCGAAGTGTAGCTTTAAAGGCTGGCAAATCTAATTTAAAAATTTGGTAGATTTCGGGATGTGTTTTTCTATTGGTACGTTCCGATTGCAATCCCGTTTCGGAACTTTTTGTCCAATAGTTGTTTTGTGCGTGAATGTTTTGAACAAACAATGTTACCATTGCCACCAAAAACACACGCACGAGCATGTTGTTGTTTTTCATAATTCTATTTAATTTTTCTCTATTTAATATCACTTTTAAGAAATAAAATAGGGTTGTTGCAAAAACTAATGTAATTTTGTAGACAAGCCTTTAATCTCCTAAAAACTAACATTAACGGCAAATTTAGTGTTTTTAAACAAACACTTAACACTTAGTTATAATTAAATGGAAAAAGTCAGAAATTTTAAAAATTTAGACTCAAATATATCAACAGTAGTTACCATTGGCACTTTCGATGGCGTGCACTTAGGGCATCAAAAAATACTTAATCGTTTAGTAAATACAGCAAAAAACACCCAGCTAGAATCTGTTGTTTTAACCTTTTTTCCACACCCCAGAATGGTGTTACAAAACGATGCCAATATCAAGCTTATAAACACCATAGAAGAGCGCCGTATTATTTTAGAGCAGTCTGGAGTAGATTATTTGTATGTTCAGGAATTTACTAAAGATTTTTCAAGATTATCGGCCGAGGATTTTGTAAAAACGCTTTTAGTAGATCAATTACATGCTAAAAAAGTAATTATAGGTTACGACCATCATTTTGGACGAAACCGATCGGCAAACATAAACGACTTAAAAGCTTTTGGTAACACTTATGGTTTTGATGTTGAAGAAATTTCTGCCGAAGATGTTAATGAAGTTGCGGTAAGCTCTACTAAAATCAGAAAAGCTTTAGATCAAGGCGATATCGAAAAAGCAAATACTTATTTAGGATATCCGTTTTGTTTAAACGGAATAGTGGTTAGCGGCAAAAAACTAGGAAAGCAGCTGCAATATCCAACCGCCAATTTACATATTGAAGAAGCCTACAAGCTGATACCTAAACAAGGCGTTTACATTGTAAAATCGGTTATTGAAAACAAAACCGTTTACGGCATGATGAATATTGGCACAAACCCAACCATTACCGATAGCTCGCAACAACATATAGAAATTCATTTTTTCGACTTTAACGATAACCTGTACAACAAGCATTTAAAAATAGACATGCTGCACCGCTTAAGAGACGAAAAAAAATTTGATAGCGTAGACGATTTAAAATATCAATTACAACTAGACGAAAAACAATCGTTAAACTTCATTAAACATTTACATGATTAATTCGTTTCTATTTAAACGTATAGACAATGCTCCTTTAATTGTATTTCGCATTATTTTTGGTGCATTGTGTTTTTTAGAAACCGTAGGCGCTATTTTTACCGGCTGGATAAAACGCACTTTAATAACTCCCGAATTCACCTTTTCGTTTATCGGTCTGGAATGGCTACAACCCTTACCCGGTAACGGCATGTATTTTTACTATGCTTTTATGGGACTTTTAGGACTTTGCATAATGGTTGGCTACAAATACAGATGGAGCACCTTAGCATTTACAGTACTTTGGGCTAGCACTTACTTTATGCAAAAAGCTTCGTACAACAACCACTACTACCTATTAATGTTACTTAGTGGCTTAATGGCTATACAACCTGCCAACACCTATCTGTCTGTAGATGCCAAACAAAACCCTAATATTAAACAGATATCTATGCCGTATTGGTGCAGCTTTGTTTTTATACTACAAATGTTTATTGTGTACACTTACGGTGCCATTGCCAAAATTTACCCCGATTGGCTAAACACTTCGGTGATGGAACTTTTAATGAAAAGCAAAGCTCATTTTATTTTGGTTGGCGACCTGTTACAGCAAAAATGGCTACATTACTTTTTAACTTATGGTGGTATTGCTTTTGATGGATTTATTATACCATTGTTATTGATTAAGCAAACACGAAAATGGGCATTTTTTGCATCCATTTTCTTTCATTTATTCAATTCGTTTATCTTTCATGTAGGCATTTTCCCGTATTTATCTCTTGCTTTTGCATTGTTTTTTTTCGAACCAAAAACCATACGAAACATCTTTTTAAAGCGAAAGCCTTTATATGAAGGCTCCGAAGTAATTATTCCTAAACACCAAAAAATTGGAAGCTTTATATTTGCCTTATATTTCGTTATTCAATTGGTATTACCGTTACGCCATCATGCCATAAAAGATAATGTACTTTGGACCGAAGAAGGCCATAGAATGTCTTGGCGTATGATGCTGCGAACTAAAGGCGGACACGCAACTTACACCATTAAAAACCACACACTAAATACCACCGAAAAAGTAAACTTAAAAACCTATTTGAGTCCTAAACAAATTCGTTTAGCATCCTCTAAACCAGATGTTATTTGGCAATTTTCGCAACGTTTAAAAAACATTTATAAAGCTAAAGGACAAGACATTTCTGTTTACGCCAATATATTTGTAAGCGTAAATGGTAAACCAACAAAACGCTTAATAAATCCCGATGTAGATTTAGCCAACGAACCTTGGCCTTACTTTAAACACAGCGATTGGATTTTACCCTCAAAATAGGTTTATATTTTATTTCTTTCAACCTAAAATCTTTTTACTTTTGCCCTCAATAAAGTTTCAACCTGCGTTAAGGATTGCAGCGGCATCCTTTTTGTGTTTTTCCACAAAAAGATATAGCGGAAAGCCTGATCTTGTTTTTAGTAAAAAACAAGAAACGCCAAAATTATAAACCATGTTACAAGTACCTTTTATACGAGACAACAAAGATTACGTTATCGCCAATTTAACGAAACGAAATTTTGATGCCACTAACGTAATTACCGAAGTTTTAGAACTGGATGAAGCGCGCAGACGTACCCAAACCGAACTGGATAACACCCTTGCAGAATCCAACAGCTTGTCTAAAGAAATAGGAAACTTGTTTAAAAGCGGTGAGGCTAAAAAAGCAACTATTTTAAAAGAAAAAAGTGCAAAACTTAAAACCTTATCGAAAGAATTATCAGACACTTTAAACGCTACAAACGACGCTTTAAACGAGTTGCTGTACAAAATACCTAATGTACCAAACGATAGTGTACCAGCAGGAAATAGCGAAGACGATAACGAAGAAGTATTTAGAAATGGAGACATCCCTACACTATTTAACGACGCATTACCACACTGGGAACTCGCCAAAAAATACGACATTATAGATTTTGAATTAGGTAATAAAATTACAGGAGCTGGTTTTCCCGTTTACAAAGGTAAAGGCGCACGATTACAACGCGCTTTAATCGCTTATTTTTTAGATAAAAATACGGCTGCTGGTTATACCGAATATCAATTACCACTAATGGTAAACGAAGCCTCTGGCTTTGGCACAGGCCAATTACCAGACAAAGAGGGACAAATGTACCATGTTACTGCCGATAATTTATATTTAATTCCGACAGCAGAAGTGCCTGGCACCAACATTTTTAGAGATGTTGTACTAAACGAAACCGACCTGCCTATAGGCATTACAGGATATACCCCTTGTTTTAGACGTGAGGCTGGAAGCTACGGCGCACATGTACGAGGTCTTAACCGCTTACACCAATTTGATAAGGTTGAAATATTACGTGTAGAACACCCTAACAACTCTTACCAGGCTTTAGATGCTATGGTAGAGCATGTAAAATCGATACTGGACGACCTTAAATTGCCGTATCGCATTTTACGTTTATGTGGTGGCGACTTAGGGTTCACTTCGGCCTTAACGTTCGATTTCGAAGTCTTCTCGACAGCACAAGACCGTTGGTTGGAAATTTCTTCTGTGTCTAATTTTGAAACCTTTCAGGCAAATCGATTAAAATTACGTTTTAAAAATAGTGAAGGCAAAAACGAATTGGCCCACACCTTAAATGGTAGTGCCTTAGCCCTACCTCGTGTTTTAGCAGGTATTTTAGAAAATTACCAAACCGAAAATGGCATAAAAATCCCTGAAGTTTTAGTGCCATACACAGGATTTTCTGTAATTGACTAACGCGCGGCAAAGTACAGGTTTACTTACATAATTTTACGGTAAAGCCATAATTAAACCGACCAAATGCTAAAAATTTGCGTCGTTTAACGAATAAGCCCTCGTGAATTTTGAATTTTAAATAATTCTTTCGTATTTCGTAAGACCAAATGTAATAACCTACGATTATGAAGAATGTTATAAGACTCATACTGATGGTAGCGCTTATTATTTTAGCGAGTAAAGTTTTAACATCAGATTTCGAATTCATGACAACGCATACAGGCTCCAAAAACATTGTAGCCTATCCGTAAAATATATACAGATAAACCCAATCGAGTAATTGAATCATACTTAAATTGACAGTAGATTAATAGCACTTTTATTTTGGTTGGTAGGAATGCCTGATTTTTCAGGCATTTTTTATACCCTAAATTGTCTTTACTTCGCTATCTTTACAAGAAAACACTTCCTGTTTTGGAAGGCTAAAAAACTAGTTGCAATAGCAGTAAAAACTCATTTCTTAGCAACTAAACTCTTCAATAATTACACGTAAACTATGAGATTTTTAATCGTAATATATGGCTTCCTTTTTTGTTCGGGCATGTTTGCTCAAGAAGACATTATTGCTAAAGAATATTTTAAAAATGGTGAATTTGAAAAAGCACTACTCGCTTATCAAAAACTACATAGCAAGAATCCGTTAAACATTAATAATACCTTAGCGTTGGTAGAAACCTACCAACAGCTAAAACAATATCCGGAAGCGCAAACGCTATTAGAGCAAACCCTTACACAAACCAATTACCCAGCTTTTTATGTAGAACTGGGATACAATTTTGAGCTACAAAACAACAATACCAAAGCCGAAGAAAATTATAATATCGCATATACCAGTATAGATGCCAACCCCAATTATGTGTTTTCGGTTGCAAAAAGCTTTCAAACACATTCGCTTTTAGATTGGGCAATTAAATCTTACGAAAAAGCGATGGCCAATAACGACAATTTAAATTTTAACATGCAGTTAGCCCAAATCTATGGCGAACAGGGCGATGTAGAAAAAATGTTTGTAAGCTACACCAACTTTTTAGAAAAAAATCCTACTTATGTCGATGAAATTAAACGGGCATTTAGCGAATTTTTACACGAAAACGGTAGCGACCCGAATAATGTTATGCTACGTAAAATTCTGCTAAAAAAAATACAGCAACAGCCCGATCTACTCTGGAACGATTTATTAAGCTGGTTATTTATCCAACAAAAAGAATTTAATAAAGCCTTTGCACAAGAAAAAGCCATTTATAACCGTCAGCCCGAAAGCTTAGACCGCATTATAGATTTAGCCGAAATAACTGTAAAAGACCATGACCTAGAAATGGCCACAACCATTTACGATTATATTATAGACACAGCTCAAGATACAGATACTAAATTAGAAGCATATTACAATCTGCTTCAACTTAAAACCACTCAGGCTTCCACCAAAGATTATTATGCTATCAAACAAGAATACCGATCACTTTTCGACACTTATGGCCAGCAAACCCAAACCTTACAACTACAAATTGCCTACGCCCACTTTTTAGCCTTTACAGAGCATTCTCCAGACCAAGCCGAACAGGCCTTAAAACACTGCTTAAGCTTATCGCTTAACGAACAACAAACAGCACAGGTAAAACTGGAATTGGCAGACATTCTGGTGCTCCAAGAAAAATTTAACGAAGCGCTTATTTATTACACACAAATACAGCGCAACCTAAAAAACAGTACGATTTCACAAGAAGCGCGTTTTCGCGTTGCCAGAACCAGTTATTTTAAAGGCGATTTTAAATGGGCAGAATCGCAGCTTAACATACTTAAATCATCAACATCGCAACTTATCGCTAATGATGCTCTAGAACTTAAACTATTGATATCCGACAATAAATACGAAGACTCAACCCAAACCGCACTAAAACAATATGCCAAAGCCGATTTATTGGCCTACCAAAATAAAATTCCCGAAGCCATAACCGTTTTAGATTCTGTTTTAAAACATCATAGCCAAGAACCCATTGCAGAACAAGCGCTGTATAAACAAGCCCAACTGTTAGAACTGCAAAAGGATTACACCTTGGCAGAAAACAATTACAACACTCTTTTAACAAGCCACACCAATAGTTTGCTTTTAGACGATGCTTACTTTGCCTTAGCGCAACTCTACAACAACCATTTAGAGCAACCCGAAAAAGCAAAACCTTTATACGAGTATATCATTTTTAATTTCACCGATAGCATCTATTTTGTCGAAGCCCGAAAACAGTACAGAAGTTTACGTGGCGATACGTTAAGCGAATAAAACCATGACTATAGCAACTACAGACCGTTTAGAACTTGCAGAACTGAACATAAACGATGCTCCGTTTATGCTTAAACTTATGAATACCCCGCACTGGTTAAAATTTATTGGAGACCGACAGATTAACTCTGTAGAAGATGCCAAATTAAACATACAAAACAACCACATTACCAGTTATAAAACTAACGGTTTTGGATTTTACAAAGTGCTTTTAAAAGAAGAAGACTATAAACCTATTGGTTGTTGCGGACTCATAAAACGAAAAGAATTAGATGGCGTAGACATTGGTTTTGCATTTCTGCCAGAATACGAAGGTCGTGGCTTTGGCTACGAATCGGCTTCGGCCATTCTTAAAATCGCACATTCCAAATTTAAATTAAACAGCATTTTAGCAATTACATTGCCAACTAATAAAAATTCCATTAAATTACTTGAAAAATTAGGCCTAACCTATCAAAAAACAGTAATTCCTTTTGAAGATGGTATAGAGTTGCTGTTATTTGCAAAAAAATTGATTTAAATGTATATCTATAACGTAACCTCGAATGTAGACGACAGCATACACGACGAATGGTTAAAGTGGATGCAAACCGTACACATACCACAAGTATTGGCATGCAACACGTTTTACGAGGCTAAACTTACAAAGGTTTTGGTTGAAGAAGATATGGGCGGACAGACCTACTCGGTGCAATATCGCGCCAAAACACGCGAAGATTTAAACCGTTATTACACCAATTTTGCAGAAACGTTAAAAGCCGAAACCTTAAAGAAATTTGCAGATCGCGTACTATCATTCCGTACCGAATTAGAAGTTGTCGACATATACACCACTAAATAAAAATAACATGACGGTTAAAGCAAAAAAACATTTAGGCCAACATTTCCTTACCGATGAAAGCATTGCAGAACGTATTGCAAACACGCTCTCGCTACAAGGCTACGACAATGTTTTGGAAATAGGCCCAGGAATGGGAGTTTTAACCAAATACCTGCTTCAGCGCAAAACAAAAACCCATGTTATAGAAATCGATACCGAATCTGTAGAATATCTAAAAGCCAATTACCTAAATTTAGCCGATCGCATTATAGAAAAAGACTTTCTTAAATACGATATCAACCAAGTATTTAATCAGCAACCTTTTGCTATTATTGGTAATTACCCATACAATATTTCATCGCAAATCGTTTTTAAGACCTTAGAATTACGCGATCAAATTCCAGAGTTTTCAGGCATGTTCCAAAAAGAAGTTGCCGAGCGTATTTGCGAAAAAGAAGGCAGTAAAACCTACGGCATCTTATCGGTACTTACACAAGCGTTTTACGATGCAGAATACCTGTTTACAGTACCGCCGTCAGTATTTAATCCGCCTCCAAAAGTAGATTCGGGTGTATTGCGATTAACCCGAAAAGACAACTATAAATTAACCTGTAACGAAACCCTCCTTTTTAAAGTCGTTAAAACGGCATTTCAACAACGCAGAAAGACACTTCGTAACAGTTTAAAAACATTCAATTTAAGCGATAATTTAAGAGAAGATAGTATCTTTGGGCAACGTCCAGAACAATTATCGGTACAACAATTCATTAATCTAACAACACGTATAGAGCAAGATTTAAAAACGTAACAGTAGTGGAGGAAATCGATGATAACATCCAGTTTAAAATAAGCGACGAGCTTATAGAAAACGTAGAACGTTTAATAGCTTCTAAAGACGACCAGAACATCTTAGAGTTATTAAACGCATATCATCATGCCGATATTGCCGAAATTTTAGAAGAAACCGATGTCGAGCACGCCACTTACGTTATAAAATTACTAGATAGCGAAAAAACGGCCGAAGTATTAATGGAATTAGACGAGGATACTCGCGAAAAAATTCTAGCTACTTTATCCGCTAAAGAAATTGCCGAAGAAATTGAAGAACTCGACACCGACGACGCTGCCGATATCATTTCCGAACTTCCGCAAGACCGACAACAACACGTTATCTCGCAAATAGAAGACCACGAACACGCGCAAGACATTAAAGACTTGTTGCGTTACGACGACAACGTAGCCGGTGGTTTAATGGCTAAAGAGCTGGTAAAAGTTAACGAAAACTGGAAAGTTACAGAATGTGTTAAAGAAATGCGGGCACAAGCCGAAAACGTAACCCGTGTACATTCCATTTACGTGGTCGATAATAACGAAAAACTCATCGGCCGCCTCTCGCTAAAAGATCTCCTTATAGCTTCGCCCAGAGACCATATTTCTAACGTCTACATACCTAAAGTAGACTATGTTTATGTAGACGAAGATGTTGAAGAAGTAGCAAACATCATGCAAAAATACGATCTGGAAGCCATTCCAGTAGTCGATAAAAACAAAACCCTTTTGGGCCGTATTACCATCGACGATATTGTAGACGTTATTCGCGAAGAAGCCGAAAAAGATTATCAGCTTGCTGCCGGTATTACCCGCGATGTCGAAGCAGACGATAGCATCTGGAAACTTACAAAAGCCCGTTTACCTTGGCTACTTATAGGCATGTTTGGCGGTTTAGGTGCAGCCAGCATCATCAATGGCTTTAGCTTTGCCATGACCACCTACCCAAAATTACTCATATTTATACCTTTGGTACAAGCCACAGCCGGTAACGTAGGTGTACAATCTTCGGCAATCGTGGTACAGGGCCTAGCCAACAATACCGTAAAAGGCGAAATACTAAAACGCCTATTAAAAGAATTTATGCTTGGCCTAGTTAACGGTATTGCCATTGCAATTATCGTATTACTCATCAGTCATTTTTTATTCAAAACTACCTACCTCGTATCTATAACCATAGGCATAGCCATAATTACCGTAATTATTATGGCAGCACTTATAGGTACGTTTATCCCAATATTTTTAGACAAACGCGGCATAGACCCCGCCGTTGCCACAGGGCCTTTTATTACCACCAGTAACGATGTTTTTGGTATTTTAATTTACTTCTCAATAGCCAAACTCATTTTAGGATTTTAATATAGGCGTTCCCTAACGGTCAGGCTTTCGCGACTCGCTTTTTTACGCTTTAGGCGCAAAAAGAGCTCAAACAAATCGCTCTATCCTTAACGCAAAACTTCGTAACTTAGCACACATTTTTCTAGATTATGAATATACTGCATCTCGACAGCAACCATCCATTATTAAAAGCGCAACTCGACGCACTGGGCCATATTAACCACGACGATTTCACTTCATCAAAATCAGAAATCGAAGCTAAAATACAGCAGTACGATGGCATCATTATTCGCAGCCGTTTTACAATCGATAAAGCATTTTTAGACGCGGCAACCAATCTAAAATTTATTGGTCGTGTAGGGGCTGGCTTAGAAAACATCGACTGCGATTACGCGCAATCTAAAGGTATTTATCTTATTTCTGCCCCAGAAGGCAACCGCAATGCTGTAGGCGAACATGCCTTAGGCATGCTACTCGCTTTATTTAATAATCTTAATAAAGCCGATCGCGAAGTACGTGCAGGCCAATGGTTACGAGAAGCCAACAGAGGTATAGAATTAGACGGAAAAACAGTAGGAATTATTGGCTATGGCAATATGGGCAAAGCCTTTGCAAAAAAATTACGCGGTTTTGATGTTACCACATTGTGCTACGATATTAAAAACCAAGTAGGCGACGACAACGCTACTCAAGTAAGCCTAGCAGAGTTTCAAGAGCGTGTAGATGTGGTTAGCCTACATACACCACAAACGCCCCTAACAGTTAACATGGTAAACACCAATTTTATTAACGGTTTTAAAAAACCCTTTTGGTTTATTAATACCGCACGCGGAAAAAGTGTGGTTACAACCGATGTAGTTAAAGCGCTAAAAAACAAACAAATTTTAGGAGCAGGCTTAGATGTATTGGAATACGAAAAATCGTCGTTCGAAAATTTATTCACCCACCAAGAGCTTCCTGAAGCCTTACAATATCTTATTCAGGCAGAAAACGTATTATTATCCCCACATATTGCAGGCTGGACAGTTGAGAGTAACATGAAACTCGCCCAAACGATAGTCGATAAAATTAAAGCAAAATTTAACTAACTTTAAGGTGTTAAACACAAACACCATGACATACGACGCCAAAACCCCAGAAGAATACATTAATCTTTTACCTGAAGACCGCAAAACAGCGGTCTCTAAATTAAGAACTACCATTCTAAAACATCTTCCTAAAGGTTTTGAAGAAACCATAAGTTACGGCATGATAGGCTACGTTGTTCCGCATGCACTCTACCCTAACGGATACCACTGCGACCCCAAATTACCATTACCGTTTATGAACATTGCGTCTCAAAAAAATTTTATTGCTGTATACCATAGCGGTATTTATGCAGACGACAATTTATTAGAGTGGTTTACCTCGGAATTCCCAAAACATTCTAAATACAAATTAGACATGGGCAAAAGCTGCATCCGGTTTAAAAAACCAGAAAGCATCCCTTTCGATCTTATTGGCGAATTAGCTACTAAAATAACTCCAGAACAATGGATTGATATATATGAAAGCGCTATAAAACGTTAATATCAAAAACATAATAAACGCATAACCACACTAAATACTCGACTCATGAAAAACCGTGTTACTGGCCTAGGCGGCATATTCTTTAAGACAAAAAATCCAGACATCACCAAAGCTTGGTACGCCAAACATTTAGGACTCCCAACAGACAACTACGGCTGTACCTTTTGGTGGAAAGACCAACAAAACAACGATTGCTCTACACAATGGTCGCCGTTTAAAGACGATACTACCTATTTTTCGCCAAGCGACAAACCCTTCATGATGAACTTTAGAGTAGAAAACCTAAAAGAACTTCTAGCCACATTAAAAGCCGAAGGTGTTACCGTAGTGGGAGAAATAGAAGAATACGACTACGGCAAGTTTGGCTGGATTTTAGACCCCGAAGGGCATAAAATCGAGTTATGGGAACCTAACGACAGTGCTTTTTTATAGCCTATAGCACCAAAGTGTTTAGTCGCCAGTACTTGTGCTGCTTTTCTTTTTACCAAACAAACCATTTAATAAATTATCGGCTGCCTTTTTTATCTGATCTGTTGTTACAGAGTCTTTCTTTTTAATCGCATCTGTTCCAATTGCCGAAGTGTCTTTAGAGTTGTTTCCGTTAATAAAATTATTTAAAGCATTCTTAACGGTATTGCTGCCTTCATTTATCAGTTTATCTTTTTGCATGGCAACCAACTTATTGGTTAATTGTGTTGCCGTTGCACTTAGATCGGTATTAATTGTTGGGCTATTTACACGTCCGCCAATATTCGCCGTTACAGGTACTGTTAAGTTTTTAGCTTCTGCATTATTTAACGTTGCGAGTAATTTTTGGGCTTCGTCCCCTAAATATTTGGCTGGGACATCGAATGTAGCCTTATAATTTAAAGACTGGTCGAAACCATGACTTCCGGAGATATTAACTGCAATATCGTCGAATTTAAGATTAAATGGCTTCACATTTACTTGTCCGTCTTGAAATGTTAATGCCGTTTTTAAAGTTTTCGTCTCACCTTCATCAAAATTTAAAAACTCAAGACGATTAGTTAAAACAGAAAGTACTTTACTTTCTTGGGCAGTGACTTCATTAACCAAAACTTCGGCTAAAGCATTTCCAGAAATGGTGTTAAGGTTTGGAGTTAAATCGGTATTTAACTGTCCATTAATTTCGAATCCTGAATTTAGAACACCTTCGAAAGCTCTGGCTAAAGGCGCTACCATTTGTAGCATATCCAAACCGTTAAAAGCATCAGCCAGATTTAAGCTTTGCATATTTAATTTCACATCGAAATCCGGAGTATTCGTTTTGGTAGACACAGCGCCGTTTAATGCAATTTGCCCATTAAAAATATCGGTCTTAAAATCGTTTAGGCTTACAGTTTCATCTTTTATATGTAACGTTGCCGAAGCATTTTTCAAAGCTAAATCATCATACAACACCGTATTGGCCTGCGCCACAAAAGTCGCATCTAAAAAAGCCGGAATTTTAAAAGCTTCCGTAGCAACGGCATCAGATTTCGCCTCCGCTGGTTTAGAAGTCCCTGATTCCGCTTTGTTTTCTGTTTCTTCATTTTCATGTTCAGACATAAAATCGTTTACTGCAAATGTGTTAGAATTTAAAGTAAATTGTCCTTTTAAAATCTCGTCATTAAACATATACCCTAACAAATTAGCAATAGACCCTTTAACCGATAAATCTGTTTGCCCTGTTTTGGCTTCTAAAGCATTTAAAGTAACGTTTTCTGTGTTAAATGTAAGGTTTGCCTCAGATATTTGAAGCGGATGCTGCATGGAATCAAAATCGAATTCGAAATCGTTCAAAGCTAAAGAACCGCTATTTTTAGTGTCTTGATAACGCCCACTTTCTATCGCTTTCATATCGAACATTGTAGATAAATTAGCATCTAAAATACCCTGCATGCGTTGTTCGACAGAAAACGGATATGCCTGTGCTAAATTTCCTAAATTTATTCGTCCCTTTAAACGTGCATCAACCTGCGGATTACCCATAAGATTTTTAATAGTGGCATTGGCACTAAAAACATCTTGAGCAATTTTAAACGTAAGCGCATTTACAGTTACATAAGTATCGTCTAAAATACCTGTTTCATTTGCTATTTTGGTGTCGATAGTGATTTGAGACACCGATTGCGGCAAGTCTGGGTATTTAAATGATGCGTTATGAGACGTAATACCAATGTTAAAAGTTGGTATGTGTGTGTCGTCTACCACACCTTTTAGTTGCCCTTCTACCACAAAATCGCCTGTGGTTTGCACTTGGTCTATATCTTTAGAATACGCCTTTGGAATTAACGCCAGAAAATTTTTAAAATCTGATGAAGGCGTTTTAAATGTTAGTGCCACTTCCTGACTGTTATCTTTAAGTGTTACAAAGCCATCGAACACTAATTTTAACTGATTAATTACAGCCGTATTTTCTAAAAAAGTATATGTATTTTGTTCTAAATCTATCCCCAACTTTGCATCTAAGCCAATTGGAGTTTTAGTAAAATAATTCGTGCCATCCATATCTAAGGAAATCAACCCGCTTGTTTTGGTATCGAGTTCCGAAATTATGGCCGACAAATCGCCAGTTCCAGAGTGGTTTAAATCTGCCAATTCAAAAAACATTTTAGACTGGCTGTCGTGATATTTAATTTTAGAATTGGTAATATCGTATTGCTGAATCGACAAAGCTACCTCGCTAGGTGCATCTTCGGCGGTTGAAGCTGTAGGTTCTGTCGTCTTTTTGGCTATATCGTAATTTACCTTGCCTTCTTCATTTACAAACACATTAACAACAGCGCCATCGATACGAAATGAATTGATGACATAGGGTTCGGCAGCGCTATTAAACAGCGTAAAAAAAGGCAAATTAACAGTTGCATTTTTCGCCGCCACTAAAGTATCACCAGCAAACACATCGGTATTTATAATACGCATATTATTTACCTCAACATTAAGTTCTGGAAAACTCCTAATTAAACTGATATCTGCATCTTCAAAATCGAAATCTGCTGTTATATTTTTATTGACTGTAGATTTAACAACTTCTAAAATTTTTCCTTCAAACAAAAATGGAATTGCTATTAAAACAACCAGTAATAACCCGATAATAGCTCCAAAAATTTTCAATAACTTTTTCATGTAATAGTACGCGCTTTGAATTTGCTGCATATTAGCAAAAATGCCACTAATTTATTAACGCAATAAAAATTTAATATAATTTTAATACAACGCAGAATTGCGAAAAAGAACTATCAAAGCACTTGTATAAAGCATCAAACTGCTGCTATAAACGCCTTCTAAATTGCTCAATCAAAAACTTATGTATTGTAAAACGCTTACATTTTTTTATTACCTTTAACATTACTAACCCTCTAAAAACAAATGTGTTATGTCCGACAATAAAAATGACTTAGGAAAAGATTTAAAAGACAGTTTAGACGATGCTAAAAAAGCCTTATCAGACGCCGCAGAAAGCATTAATAACGAAGCAAACGAATTGTCTGACGATACCAAAGAGGCCATTGAGCAAGCCAAGAAAAAAGCATCGGAAGTTAAAGATGAAATAAAAAAAGATATCGACAACCTCAAAAAAGAAGCGAATACATTTTCGGAAGAATCGAAACAAAAATTTGACGAATTTTCTGAGGACACCAAACAAAAAACCAACGAGTTTTCCGAAGGTGCTAAAAAATCATTTGAAGATGCCAAAGACAAAGCAAACGATTTTGCCAAAGAAGGTAAAAAAGCAGCTAACGACTTTGCCGACGATGCTAAAGACATTTTAAACGATGGTAAAAATGTGGCCATAATTGCTCATTTAACCATTATCGGGTGGATAATTGCCTTTGTATTAAACGGCCAAAACAGAACAGAATATGCCACCTTTTACATCCGGCAAGTTTTAGGCATTGGCCTTCTGGGACTCCTTTCGTTTATACCGCTAATAGGTATCGTAATTGGTTTGTTTGCCTTTATACTTTGGATTATGAGTTTAATAAACGCTCTAGGAAATAATACAAAACCAGTATTTGCTTTAGGTGATAAGTTTCAAGAATGGTTTAAAGGACTATAAAGTTAATATTGCGTATTGAGAGATATTAGTATTGAGAACCTAGAGAGTTAGAATCTGGAATTTAAAATTGATTCTTTCTGGTTATTGGCTGATAGTTGCTAAATTGGTATTTTTCATATAACCTATAGCTCTTAACTCGTTCGTTATAGTATTCAACGAATCAAGACTGCAACTTCCTAATTATTTCATTAATTAAATTAGCAATTTTCAACTTTTATAATTGACTACTTTTAAAATAACCTTAAAATAGAGTATAACCAAATACTATAGAAAACGCTTTATAATCAGATGTCCAGTAATTATAGTCGCCTAATAAATTCTTTGGCGTCATATAGCGCGCTTGAACACTATATTTCTCTTTAAATTTGTATCCTAAACCAAATACTAGGTTATAATGCGAATTCAACTTTAGATTAGTTATTTTATCGCTTTCTATAGCCGAATCCCCTTCAAAATCCACAACAAACTGTGTGTCTACAAAAATTTTGGAATCAGGGTTCACAAAAAAACAATATCGCAAACCAATAGGCACTTCTATAGATGAATAATCGACATTAACATGCTCCTCTAAAGCCGAAGTTGAATGTGTTAACGTAGAACTAGTTTTGTAATATTGATAAGTAGGCTCTACAATTAAAGCCCATTTATTGTTGTTAAAAGGAAAAACCACCTCTAACTCTACCCCCAAACTAAAACCTATTTCAGAGTCAAAATCTTTAGAAGTATGTGTTCTCGTATTCTCTATATCTAATGATGCAAATCTAATTCCGGGACGTATACTTAAATGAAATAAATTACGTTTAGGTTTTTTCTCAATGCTAACATAATCACTTCCTGTGCATTGATTATATTTTACAAAAACATTAATCAAATCTGTTTTATTATAGTCTAAAGATTCAATTGCCTTTTCTGTTATATTATCACACTTTAAATCACTCCAAATTTGTTGCTTATATCTATTATTCTGCTTAATCTTAGTATCCTGATATCTATAACTTTTAAAAATTAGTTGCTCAATAACACTATGATTATCTAAACTATAAAAATATCTAACCAATTCTGCATCCTCATAGACATACAGATTAGCTTTACCTTCTACTAACACTTTTAGAAAGAGTTCTTTTTCTTTAAAATCAGGATTTCTGTCATCACTTAAAAAAGAGATATTACTTCTAGATACATCTATTTTAACCTGACTTTTGATGTATTTAGTAACATCGTAAATGCCAAAAGTCTTTACATCTTCTATACTAGCTGTTTGTACCTGACTCGACTCTGATATTTTATATTTAAAATTACTAGGGTTATTCTTCCAGTCTTCACTTTTTATTAAACACTCCGTCTTACGATTTAAATTATCTGTAAAATATCCGCTTTTATATAAAGTTTGGCTGTAAAAATTAATAGTCGTTAAGCAGACTATAACAAAACTGAAGATTTTCATTTGGGGTTGATTTAAAAGTTAAAAATAATAAAAAATCAACGTTCACTTAAAAAAATAGTTGCCACCGATAATGTAAATCATTTTAAAGTTAGTATTGATTCTTTCCAGCTATCTGATTATTAATTGTTAGAATGAAATTTGGATTTTTCAAAACTCTTAACTAATTGTTCTCAATATTTAGCAAACCAAGACACTTGCTACTTCTCAATATTTCAACACTTCACAGAACAAACTCATCTTAACCTTATTGAACATTACCTCCTCCTAAAAACTTACGTTCTCGTTCTTCTTTAAATTCTTCCATAACAGGGCGCACAGTACTTTCTGGCAAATCGGCTATTTTTATATACATAAACAACAAAAAACGTTAGCAAAACACATCTATAAAATCAGCAAAAAGCTTTTAATTTTAAGAAATTAAAAATGCATTAACAAAAAATTAAGAGTAGCCTCTTGTTTGTATCAAGTCTAGAAATTAGATTTGCAATCGTTATGCAAAAGGCTTTTAAACATATTGTTACCCTAAGTATGTTACTGTTGTGTATGGTTACGCCTTACACAACGCAAACTATTTTTGCCGCTAGTACCAAAGTCTACACTACCACGAATAGCAGTATTGGCTTTACGGCCAAAAAACAGGTAACAGCCCATATATGTAATGGCCCCTATGCCAATGTTAGCGATTTTAACAACAGACACAGGCACCTTATTGAAAACGAAAACGAAGAATTTGAATGTACTTCGTCTAAAAAATATATCGATCAAATAAATAGTGCTTACAAACTTTTATACGATCAATCATTACCTTATTTACTACTTTCTAAAAAATCTTTACGCAATAGCAGTGAAGATTTTTCTTTTTTTAAGGCTACCAAACCACCTTTATTTATTCTTTTTGAAGTGTTCAGAATTTGATTTAGAAACTAAGGACTTACCAGTCTGAATCAACACAAACCCCTGTAAACAAGCGCTTAGTTACTTTAATTATTCTAAAGCACAGCAGGTCGTTTACGTTAGGTTTACCTATTTCATCCATAACACAAATTCAAGCTTCAAAAAGCACAAATAATTATGAAAAACACACTGTTTGCATTAAGCCTAATTGGCTTATTATGCACTATTGGTTGTAATTCTCACAAAGAAGAAAAACACGAAGCACGTACGTTTCAAGTTACAACTCCCATATATAAAGACACCTCGATAGTTAAAGATTATGTCTGCCAAATACATGCCATTCGCCATATAGAATTACGGGCCATGGAAAAAGGCTACCTTCAAAAAATAAGTGTAGACGAAGGGCAACATGTTAATACAGGGCAACCCATGTTTAAAATCATGCCCAACATTTACCAAGCAGAGCTCCAAAAAGCAAAAGCCGAAAATGAAGCCGCGGCCATAGAATACGAAAACACAAAACTATTAGCCGATAGTGCTGTAGTTTCGGCTAACGAATTAGCCCTCTCGAAAGCTAATTTCGACAAATCCAAAGCCGAAGTTCTACTTGCCGAAACCCATTTAGGCTTTACAGATATCAAAGCCCCGTTTAAAGGTATTATGGACCATCTGCATGTTAGAGAAGGCAGTATGCTAGACGAAGGCGAACTGCTTACGACATTATCTGACAACAGTAAAATGTGGGTATACTTTAACGTTCCAGAAGCCGAATATCTAGACTATATAACCAGCAATAATAAAGACCAAAAACAGCAAGTTAACCTACTCATGGCCAACAACAAGATCTTTAACCAGTCTGGTATTGTCGAAACCATAGAGGGCGAGTTTAACAACGAAACTGGTAACATTGCTTTTAGAGCCACTTTTAACAATCCCGATGGCATTTTAAGACATGGCGAGACGGGCACTGTTTTAATGACTATCCCTCTTAAACATGCTTTACTTATACCACAAAAAGCCACTTTCGAAGTCTTAGACAAACGCTTTGTTTTTGTGATAGACGAAGATAATATTGTTAGACAACGTGAAATAAAAGTAGCTTCGGAACTCCCAAACTTGTTTGTTGTTGCCGACGGATTAAATGACACCGACAACATATTATTGGAAGGCATACGCTTGGTTAAAGTTGGCGAAAAGATAAAATTCGAACAGGAAGCTCCCGAAGCTGTTTTAGCGCATTTAGACATGTACACTGAATAGAAACCCAAAACAAGGATATCATGTTTAAAAAATTTATTCAAAGACCCGTTTTGGCTATCGTCATTTCGGTAATCATTGTATTTACTGGCTTATTAGCCATAAAGCAATTGCCCATCTCGCAGTTTCCTCAAATTGCACCAACTACTGTTAATATTTTTATTGCATACCCTGGCTCTAGTGCCGACGTACTCGTAAAATCTACATTAATTCCTTTAGAAACCGCAATTAATGGTGTGCAAGGCATGCGCTATATCGCTTCCGATGCCACTAGTGCTGGCGAAGGAACCTTGCGTATTATTTTCGATCCAGGTACAGACCCCAACGATGCCGTTGTAAGGGTTAAAACCAGAGTAGATCAAGTTATGCCGCTGCTCCCAGAATTAGTACAAAGGGAAGGTGTAATTATTACTCCCGTACAACCTAGTATGCTAATGTATGTTAACCTGTACACGAAAAACAAAAACAACGACGAAAAGTTCTTATATAACTATGCTTACACCCGTATTATTCCAGAAATACAGCGTATAAAAGGTATTGCGAGTGCCCAGATTTTAGGAAGTCGTAAATTTGCAATGCGTGTCTGGTTAAAACCAGATCGTATGCGGGCTTATAACATTTCTGCCGAAGAGGTTTTAGAAGCTATGGAAGATCAGAGCATCTTAGCCAGACCTGGCCGCATTGGTCGAAGCTCCGGAAAAAAATCGCAGTCGTTAGAATATGTGCTCACCTATCGCGACCGCTACAGCGAACCCCAAGAATATAAAGATGTTATTATTCGTGCCAATGCCGAAGGCGAAACCATTACGCTTGGCGATATTGCTGATGTTGAATTAGGTAGCGAATTTTTCGATATTTACTCAAATCTCGACGGCGAACCCTCGGCATCAATAGTCCTAAAGCAAACTTTTGGCAGTAATGGTAGCGATGTAATTGATGCTGTAAAAGTCAAACTTAAAGAATTAAAAGAAGATTTACCTCCCGGTGTAGATTACAAAATAAGTTACGATGTTTCTAATTTCTTAAACGCTTCAATAGAACAAGTACTACATACTTTAAGAGATGCTTTTATTCTTGTAGCCATAGTCGTATTTCTATTTTTAGGCGATTGGCGCTCTACCCTTATTCCTATTATTGCCGTACCTGTGTCTCTTATTGGTGCTTTTTTTGTGATGCAAATATTTGGTTTATCCATAAACCTCATCACCTTATTTGCCTTAGTACTTGCCATTGGTATTGTAGTAGATGATGCCATTGTAGTTGTTGAAGCGGTACACTTAAAAATGGAAGAAGAACACCTTAGTCCGTACCAAGCATCAAAAGCGGCGCTTGGCGAAATTGGCGGAGCCATTCTAGCCATCACTTTGGTAATGGTATCGGTATTTATTCCTATTTCGTTTATGACAGGCCCTGTTGGAGTGTTTTACAGACAATTCTCTATTACCATGGCTGGATCTATTGTTATTTCGGCAGCCGTAGCCTTAACACTTACACCTGTGCTCTGCGCTATGATGCTTAAAAACAACCATGGTAAACCCCGAAAAAAATCTGCTATAGATAAATTTATCGATTGGTTTAACAGAGGTTTCGAAAAACTAACAGGCCGTTATGTACAAATATTAAACAAAATCGTAACAAGACGCATATTAACCTTCGGACTTCTAATTGCGTTTTGTGTGGGGGTATTTATTGCCAATAAAACCTTACCTGCTGGGTTTATTCCTAGCGAAGACCAAGGTATGATTTATGCCATTATACAAACACCTCCAGGGTCTACTCTAGAACGCACCAACGAAGTGGCTCGTAAATTACAGGCCATTTGCGAAGAGGTCGATGGCGTTGAATCTGTTTCATCGCTTGCGGGTTATGAAATCATGACCGAAGGCCGTGGATCTAATGCTGGCACCTGTTTAATCAACTTAAAACCATGGTCGCAAAGGCATCATAATGTGCATGAAATTATGGAAGAACTTGAGGAAGAATCTAAAGATCTGGGAGCTACTATAGAGTATTTTGAACCTCCTGCTGTGCCTGGTTTTGGTTCTTCTGGCGGATTCTCATTGCGTTTATTAGATAAAACCAACGAAACAGATTATCAGGAATTCGAAAAAATAAACAATGCCTTTTTAGAGGAATTAGGTAAAAGAAAAGAACTTTCGGGTCTATTTACCTTTTTCTCGGCCAATTACCCACAATACGAGCTGGTAATTAACAACAAAGCCGCAATGCAAAAAGGGGTTTCTATAGGTAAGGCTATGGAAAACCTAAACATTCTTATTGGTAGTACCTACGAGCAAGGTTTTATTAAATACGGTCGATTTTTTAAAGTGTACACTCAGGCTGCTCCAGAATACAGAGCCTTACCATCCGATCTCGAAAAATTATATGTTAAAAACGAAGACGGAGAGATGGTACCTTACTCGGCATTCATGAAAATGGAAAAACGTTTAGGTCCTAACGAAATTACACGCTACAATTTATATAATTCGGCTGCTATTCGCGGATTACCCGCTAAAGGCTACACGAGTGCCGATGCCATAAATGCCATTAGAGAAGTGGCTAAAGAAAAGCTTCCTAGAGGCTACGATATTGCTTGGGAAGGCCTCTCTTACGACGAAGCTAATCGCGGCAACGATGCCCTTTATATTTTTGGCGTAGTTCTTTTATTTGTATACTTTGTATTGGCTGCCCAATACGAAAGCTTCATCTTACCACTAGCAGTATTACTATCGCTTCCCGTTGGTATTTTTGGATCGTTTATGCTCCTAAAGTTAATGGGACTCTCCAACGATGTCTATGCCCAAATAGGTATGATTATGCTTGTAGGCCTCTTGGGTAAAAACGCGGTATTAATAGTAGAATTTGCCGTGCTCAAAAACCGACAAGGCGCCACTATTTTTGAAGCCGCCGTAGAAGGTGCCAAACAACGCTTCAGACCAATTTTAATGACCTCCTTTGCTTTTATTGCTGGGTTAATTCCTTTAGTTATCGCTCATGGAGCTGGAGCTATTGGTAACAAAACCATTGGCGGATCGGCCATGGGTGGCATGGTACTCGGTACGCTATTTGGAGTTATTATTATTCCTGGTCTTTATTATGTTTTCGGAAAAATGGCAGAGGGTCGTAGTCTTATAAAAGATGAAACCCTAGAGCCTATGTCGGAAGAGTTTATGAGACGCAGCGAAGAAGACAGTAACTTAAGAGCGAAACTTAAATCGCTAAACAGTAAACTGAAACAATTAATGAAAAGAAAAAACAATGAAGACTAAAATGTTCAAATACCTTCACCTAAAACGGACACTTGTTTTTGGCATGCTAGGCGCAGCTTTTTACAGCTGTGTCCCGACTCGCGACATTAGAGACGAACACGTAGCCCTGCCCGAGCATTTTAACAGTGCCAAAGCTACAGATACCATAACAGCGGCTACCATACCGTGGCGAAACTACTTTACAGACAACGACCTTATTGCATTAATAGACACTGCCTTGGTAAACAACCAAGAGCTAAACATTATGCTGCAACAGGTAGATATGGCTAAAAATGAAATAAAATCCAGAAAAGGAGAGTATTTGCCTTTTGTAGATATTGAAGCTGGAGCTGAAGTCGAAAAAGTAGGTCGATACACCAGCCAGGGAGCCAACGATGCCAACACCGAAATTAAACCAGGTAAAGAGTTTCCAGAACCGCTACCAAATTACGGGATTGGTGCATTCGCAACTTGGGAGTTAGATATTTGGAATAAATTGCATAACGCCAAAAAAGCTGCCGTTATGGAATACCTATCTACCGTGGAAGGCAAAAATTTTATGGTAACCAATCTAATTGCAGAAATTGCCGACTCGTTTTTCGAACTACAGGCATTAGACAATAAATTAGCGATTATAGAGCAAAATTTAAAACTTCAGAATAATGCTTTAAAAACGGTTAGACTGCAAAAGCAAGCCGCAAGAGCTACAGAACTTGGCGTACAACGCCTAGAAGCCGAAGTTTTCAAAAATAAAAGTGAACGCTATGCGGTAAAGCAAGAGATTGTAGAAACCGAAAACAAAATCAACTTTTTAATTGGTAGATCGCCGCAGCCAGTAATACGACACTCCGAGCTTTTTATAGACCGAAAACTAGATTCGATTTATTCTGGAATCCCTTCGCAATTATTAGAAAACCGTCCAGATATCAGAAAAGCAGAATACGAGTTGCAAGCTGCCAAATTGGACACCAAAGTGGCTAAAGCAAATTTTTATCCGTCGTTTACTATTCGTGCTGGTGTGGGCTTAGAGGCTTTTAATGTAAAATACCTTACCACTACCCCAGAATCGTTGCTCTATAATCTTGTTGGCGACATGGCTGCCCCTTTAATTAACAGAAATGCCATTAAGGCCGAATATTACAACGCTAACGACCGACAATTACAGGCGGTTTTCGATTACGAAAAAACCATTTTAAATGCCTATATAGAAGTGGTAAACGAAATGTCTAACATCGATAATTTAAAACACAATTACGAGTTAAAGGAACAACAAGTTGCTGCTCTAACAAAATCTATAGACATTACCAACAAGCTATTTAAATCGGCTAGAGCCGATTATATGGAAGTGCTACTTACACAAAGAGACGCATTAGAATCTAAAATGGACTTAATAGAAACCAAAAAAGAACAAATGTTAGCCTTTGTAAACATGTACAAATCTCTAGGTGGTGGTTGGAACTAAGTTTTAGTAATATCCCTTTAAACCAAAAAAGCTGTCTAAAAATTTTAACAGCGTTATTCTGTGCTCCTGCCTAACGGCAGGCAGGTGACACAGAATCTTATTATATTGAAAATCGAAGATTCAACGACGTTAAATTAATTCAGATTGACGAAAAAATAACATTCAGAAAATAGCTTCATCAAAAACTAGGTGAAGCTATTTTTGTCTGGTAGTATCTCATAGATTTTAGTTTTTTGAGCTAACCAAAAAGAAGTTATGTTTGTTTTTATACTAAAAGGGCGCCTATCCCCTATATTAATTATTGTGATTTTTAGGCGGCCTGTTTTTGTATGTCCTGCATTCGCTTGCCTATTTCTAAGGCATTGGCAGTACGTATTCCGAAAAAAACCCACAGGATTTCATTTTAATTGGTTTTAATCTTTATTTTCTTAAAATGATAGCGCTTCTTTTCTTTGCCAAAACTGCCTTCCAATCGAGAAGCTCTTTCTTTGATTATGGCTCCTTCTAGCTTGTGTTTTTCTTGATTATCTATAGGCAGTCTTCCCTTGTGTTTTAAAATCAGTTTTTATGCCATGCCTGGCAACAAAGGTTGGTTTTCGTTAGTCGCGTAAACAGTATCTGCTCCTAGAACCTGAGGCTTTTTGCGGGTCAGAATTTGCGTTTTGTATATAGTATTCTTGATCTAGACCTTTTTTTTCTATTTGGATTAACTTTATTAAATCTAAAAGTTTTGTTTCTTGCAATTTATTTAGGTTGAAGTTTATTTTTTGGCTATCAAATCGTTCTCTATTCCCGTTGGTTTTTAAATCACTTTTAATATTCTCTGGAATAAAAAATGAAGCTTTTCCGTGTAAATGCTTTTTATATTCATTCAGATAAATCCCAATTCCTGCAATATCAAAGTCTCCAAAATGCAAATAATTATTTGGGATAGATTTCATCCACGTTATAAAGTCCTTATTTTGGTTTTGTGGATAACGTGATATGAATAAGGGATTAATGTTTTTAAACAAATATTGCTGTTCGTAAATTTGACTAAAATTCTTAGTGTTCTCAACCCCTACAATTGTAATCTCTTTTGGCACTTGGAAAGATTCATAATCATGTATAAAAACGAAGCTTCCTTTAGGAGGGTTAAGGGTTATATTTTCATTATTTAATTCCGCTTTTATTGAGTCATAGCTGTTCACTAAAAACCCTTTAAAAGCTCTTTCTTTTGATTTTTTGGAATCAGTTGTAATTTTTACAAATTCTGACCGAGTTGAATGTTCATTTTCTAAGGCAGAAATATATTTGTTCAAATCATTAATTTGTAACTGATTTTCCAAATAGTTTTGTAACCCTGATTTATTTATTAACTCTAGGTATTTTTTGTGTTTTCCTTTTCTGTAAATGATGTTTTCACTAACTAATTCGTCTATTACTTTTCCTTTAGATAAACTATTTGGAATAGATTCGCCATTGATTAATCGAACTAAAACTTTCGCTATTTTTAAAGGCAGTTTCATTTAATTAAGGATTTGAGTATTTACTTTTTTAACTAACCTATTAATTTTTGTGATGTACTTTTTAGAATTGGTTTTGGACTGTTCCTTGGCTAATTTATACGTGTATTTATAATCGGTAGCGTTTTGACTTGTAGGAGAACCATTAATTAATAAAATGTTTCTTTCATTGGCAAATTGTAAAATTCCCTTTTGATTAGTTGGGTGAAGTGTGCCAATTTCATCCATCATACAATGAAGCTTAAAATCTTTAAATTTTTTAGAGGCATCAACTTTAAACACATTCAATAGTGAGATATTAATCATCGCTTTTACTAAAATATCTGTACCATTACTACCAACATTAGAAAGCTTCTCAACCCAACCAGAGTCATTATCATTCTCAATTATTCTAAATTGTAGGTCAAAGGATTCTGATAAGGTTAAATTTGCGTTTTTTGATTTATCTAACTCCTTTACAAGTTGTTTCAGTAAGTCTATTGCTTTTTGATTTTTTGAACTACTTTCAGAAGTTGTAAAAAGATTTGACTCGCCTAAAGCGTGACTATTTTCATCATTAAACTCTTTAATTTGAATCAATAATTTGACTATTGGATTTGAGCTCTCTAAAGTTTTCATTTCCATTGTCTTGATAGCTTCAATGAAATTTTTGTTAAGAAAATCATCATTAATTTTTCTAATTATTTTCTCAATTTCTCCTTGTTTAGAGTTAAGTTCAGTTGTTTCTCTACCAATTAAATGAATTATGTTTGCAAACCTATCATTTACACGTTTTTCATATTCCTTAATTTTATCTTCTTCAATAAACTCCTTGAGATCCGAGGAAAAGTTTAGAAAATCTTCTTTTGTGATTAATTTTGTTTTGAAGCTAAAAATATTTGACTCATTAAAATTTCCATTAAATAGATTAACAGCCTGTCTCAATTCTTCGTAGGTTTGAAGGTTTCTAGAATGCTTATCAATTATTTCCCTAATTAAAGTTGTAGCTTTCTTTTCATTATCAAAATCAACAATAGTTTCTGGATTGTCATAATGATTTTTAATACTCAAAAAAGCATCTGAAAGTTTGAAACTTTCAAGTTCTTTAAAGTCATTTTCAAATGCTTCAATTTTGGATTGTATTGCTTTTACAAACTCTTCTTGTTTAGTATATTTTGTATTGATTTTTTGCAGTTCAATTTTGTGTTCATCAGTTATGGTAGTTTGTTTTTTCTCTAAACTGGCTTTATCAACTTTTAATTGTGGTACTCTATCAAACAACTCTCTTTTGTCCTTATTATATTCTATAACAATGGTTTCATTATCCTTTATATAATCAAGTTCTTTTGCGATGTCGTTTAATTTATCATCAATTGTTTTTAACCTTTTCGTATCAGCTCCTTTATTATCCAGCTCTAGGATTTGTTCATTTTTCACCTCATAAATCCGTTTATCTGCTGCTGATTTATTCTCAGAAATAGAATTATTTATTTCAGAAACTTTTTGATTCTTTGCTTCTTCCAAAGATTTAATCTCAGAATCTCGTTCTTTTTCCTTTAGCGTTATTTTTCGTTTTATCCCTTTCTTAATACTTTCTAGGTTTTCTTCAGCTTTTAATTTCTTTGAAGCAATTTCGTCTAAATCATTTTCTAATTTTTGTAAAATAGCTTCCTTTTCCAATTTGGCTTTAGAAATCCATTCATCTAAGTCAGAACTAGTTTTCTTTAACTTTTGTTCGTTTTGAGATATGGCATATTCATTTTCTGCAATAAGGTCTTTTAATTTATTTAGTTTTTTTCCAAATTTTGATTTTAGATTTTGCAGATTGTTTTCTTTGTTCGTATTAAGTTGTTTTATATTTTTTTGAATTTCAAGAATATTCCCTTTATATTCTTCAATGTCTCGATTATACTCTTTAACAGATTTAATTCTGTTTTTTAAATTATTTAAGTTTAACTCTATGCCAAAAAGAGTAGGAGAATTACTATCTACTAGTTTAGGATTTAGTTCTGTGTTAAACAGTACATGGTCTTCATCAATTACTTTACCAATGGTATTTTGCCAATTATCAATATTATTGTTTAACCAACCATAAAGTGAAGATTTACTTTGTTGAATTTTGTTTTCAATATTCTCAATTTTCAACCTTAGTTTTTTACTTTTTTCATTTTCGTTTTCAACTGATAATTGATATAACCTTTCAACTTCTTTTATCTCTAGTTCCCATTCTTTACGAATTGTTTTAGTTTGATTTATGGCATTTTCAATGATGATGTTAGATGTTGATAGTTGTTTTTCAAGTGCCTTTTTATCGTCTTTACATTTGTCAATTTCTTCTGTTAAAAAGGTTTTATATTTTAATTCTGATTGGCGCCTCTTTAGGCTGTTTTCATTTTCTTTTATTTGTTCTAAGTCATTGTTTACCTTATCTATCTCACCTTTGTTTTCTTCATTAATTTGACTTATTAATTTTTGGTAAGTATCAAAAATTGAAGATTTATACTCTCCAAAGTCACTTTTTATTTTGTTAATTTCTGCGTTTTTTGTATTTGTAAACTCCTGTTGTTGGTTTTGAATTTGGGAAATAAGAGCTTCATATTTTTGACGTATATCTGAGAATTTAGTGGTTAGTAGATTTTTTTCTTCGCCTAAAGTCTTTTGTTCAATAGTTAAAGCTTCTTTCTTTGAAACCTTTGAAATGATCCCTTTAATGTTTTGATTTTCGTAGGCTATCAGTTTCTGTTTCGCTTTCGCTAATTCTGTAGTAATTAGTTTTATGTCAGAAACAACATCTTGCTCTCTTTTACGATGTGTTTTTAATAAGTTATCTCTTCTTTTAGATAGAATACATAATTCGTTATTTTCTTTGGAATAGTTAGAGTTTAATATAGGTTTTTCGCTTTCTATATAGTCTGTTCTAGTGGCCAATTCATAAGCCAACTCCTTTTTTTCTCTCTTAAGGAAATTGTAAACTCTGTATCTATCAATAATTTTACTGGCTTGTTTTCTAACTATAATTTGCCCTTTTCTATTCTCTTTAAACCAAATTTTAATATCATTAATTTGAGTTTCAAAATCACGTAAATGATTTTTAGAATAATTCTCAATATCAATTACAAACTCCTCATCATTTAGAGAATTGATGATGGTATCTTTAATAAACTTTGCTTCAAGATTAGTGTTGAGCAATACATTTTGAATAGTTCTTGGTATATTTTGGTACTGTTTACTTTCTACTAACGCATATTTTCTAAATTCTGGGTTTAATCCACTATTATCTCCATAGATGATTCTACGATACTCTTCATAGCTTTTTATAAGTTTGGTGTAATAAACCTGTCTTCCAAATGCATTTCTAACTTTGTCCCAACTTTCAAAAGCTCTATTATCAATATCGATAAACAGCTCTTTTTTGTATTCAGAATTAAAGAATCTGAACGCAACTTTTCCATTTACTTTGTAGGCTAAAACACAAAAAGGAATATTGTCTTTAATTATTTCATAAATAATGTAAGAGTTCTGATATTGAAAGTAATACTCATCAAACCCTTTTTTTTGGTTAGGTATTCCTAGTTTGGTTTTATTGGCGTTGTAAAAAAATAAAATGGCACGAAGCAATGTACTCTTTCCAACACCTTGTGTTCCTATTAAATGAACGTTACCGTCTAATTCTATTTCTGCATATTGTACAGAAGCACTATTTATAAAAACGATTTTATTCAGGTATCTCATTTTCTATTTCTTCTGGAATATTGATTGCTGTTATGATGTCTTTCAAATAATTTAATGAGGTTAAAACTTTGTAAGTTTCTGTAATCTCATTTTCTAGGGTTAGAAAATTGTCTTTTTCTAATTTTTCAATTATTTTTTTTATCCTATCTGAATAGCTTTTTTTGTCAGCATTTATATTTTTTAATTTTTCTAATTTTACTTTTAAATCTGCATTGTTTTTTAGTTGATTTACTATGTCTGATGGGGAAAACCTATAACCCACATCAAAAGAAGAATCAAATGTTTTGAAAAAATCTAGAATATCAATCCATTGAAATGCTTTTTCAAGTTTTCTATCAAGGTCTGCATTGTTTTCTATACGACTGAAATAAAAGTATTCGTTTCCTTGCTCTAATATGTAATTAATTTGATAAAAATATTCGTATAAATTTTCAAATGTTTCTTCATCTTCTAAAACTTTGTACAGTTTTTTAATGTCATCATTGGGACTGTTAGAACAGATGAATTGTCCTTTGCGAAGCACATTAAATATTTCCGATGTATATTTTGTAATCATTAAAATTTATTTTGAAAATACCATAGCATATTCAATTCCATTAGTAGTTTGGTAAGCATCTTGTATCTGTAATTCTTCCTCATATTGTGAAACGATTTGGCAAAAAATAGTCACTCTTTCATTAAAATCTACTTCCTTTAAAAAATCATAATTTAAAATAAAGTTGAATAAATTATCGCTTGTAGCAACAAAGCGATTTCTAACTTCCTCTAAATTTACCATAACTTCTTCTTCAATGTTATTTTCAAGGTTTTCATTAGAAATACTTTCTGCTATTTCTTGTTTAAAAAGTAATCTATCTCTATAGTTTTTGGCAATTCTTTTAATTGCATCAAAAGCCCGCTCATTCTCTCTAAGAAAGTCAATAGATAAATTTATGGATTGATTCGTTCTAGTTTCAAAAATCACTTCATTTTTATTTGAAATTACTTGTCTAATGTCAGTCTCAGCTTCAATTGTAAAATTGTCTTTTAAGTATTTAAGTTTTCGTAATTTTTCTAAAAGTATTCCTTGGTGCTTTATTTGGTTTAGATAATCAATTATCTGTTTTTCTATTTCAATTAGGTTATGTGAGCATTCTCCTAATTGACTTTTTAGTTCGACAATTATTCTACTTAATTCTTCGTCTAAAGCCCTATTAAAAAAAGTGAGTTCTTCTTCATTAATTAGTACTAATGTTTGCTGTATTAAATTCGCTACTACAGTCCTTTTATCATCAAGACTTTCTAGCTTTAGTTGTTTAATTTTGTAATTAGCTTCATTCTTAAAGGTATTCTCAATATTACGTCTCAAGTCCACTACACTTCTAAGTGTGATGAGTCCCATATTTCGAAAGGTTTTTTTGATTGTCCGTAAGTAAGTGTATCTTCTGTTTTCGTTCGGCTCTTTTAAAAAGTAAACAATATTTTCTTTTATATTTTTTATATTTTCATCGATGTATGATAGATTGATTTCTTCACTCACGTACAGCACTTGTTCAAAAAAATCTAAAAATTGTCCATCAAGTTCTAAAAGTCCACCATTCTCTCTGATAACAGATTTTTCTATTAATCTATCAATTCGATTTTCTTCATAGTCAACTAATTCCAAAGCATCACTAAGTTTGAAGTCAATAGACTTTCTCTTACTAAACATTTCAGATATTAGTTTTTCCTCTCTTTTCAAAGCGGTTACTAATTCTTTTATGTCGTAGAAAGTGTTCATTTTATATATTTGAAACTTGCATTTTTCAGTGTGTTATTTAATTGCTTAACCATTCTTTGCATTATAAGCAAAACTTCAGTCGTATAGCGCACATAAAAAAACAACCGAAGTACTCCTGCTATCATACTCCATTTTTTTTCTCTAAAACTAAGTTTTTCTTTTAAAACTTTGTTACGGAAAAATCGTAACTTATGGTTTCTGGGAATTTTAATATGTAATATAAAGCGGAATCTAAACAATAAAACTGTCACCTACTTAACCCCCTTCAGACAGTCCTAAATTCAATTATCAAGATTATGGACCACTTGCAAAGCACCCGACCTCGCCTAAACCATTTAGATTCCTCTTTTTATAATTGCACACTACTTTCCTAACATTAGCACTTGGTGGCAAACCACTTCTGTAACGTAACGCTTTTCGCCATCTTTGGTTTCAAAACTTCTCGTTACCAATTTGCCTTCTATAGCCACTTCCTTTCCTTTTGTTAAATAGGTTTCGGCCAACTTAGCGGTCTGTCCCCAAGCAACAATGTTATGCCATTGTGTATCGGTAATTTTTTCACCCGAGCTGGTTTTGTAACTTTCGTTGGTCGCAATAGAAAATTTAGCTAAGGTTTTACCCGATTCCAGATTTAAAATTTCTGGGTCTTGCCCCAAATTACCAATCAACTGTACTTTGTTTCTTAATGAGTTCATAATTTTAAATTTTAATGTTAAACAGTTAATACTATGCCTATTACTAAGCACCAGACAAAGATGAAAAACAATAGAGCTTTAGTCGGTTAATAACTATTTACTCACGCTTGTAACCGTTTGTAGTCGTTTACACGCGTTTTTATTTTCCTTAAAATTTCTCTAGTTAATTACTTACATTTGTGTAACTTTATTCAAAATCAACCGCTTATGAAATCTTTTTTACTGCTGTTACTTTTAATGGTGTTAAGCACACCTCGCCTTTGGGCTCAAGAAGATGAGAAACATGTTGACATTGAGGTTGAACAGGAAACCGAATACGAAGGTGAATTTAAACACCATCAAATTGGTGCTATGCTTGGTCATATTCATATTAGTCAAGGACATAACAGCAAAGGAAAACGTTGGTTGGTTTTACCTATGATTAGCATTAACTATAATTATAAATTTAACGAACGTTGGGGCATTGGCCTGCATACCGATTTAACTTTAGAATCTTACGAAGTTGAAGAAAACGAAAACGAAATCGTAGAACGCGAAACCCCGATTGCCCCTGCCATAATGGGTATATTTAAACCCGGTAAACATTTTACCTATATGTTGGGATTTGGTGAGGAATTTGCCGAAGAAGAAGATTTGTTTTTAATACGGGCAGAAGTTGAATACGGATTAGAACTTCCTAAGGAATTTGAATTTGGAGCTTCTGTAGGCTGGGATTTTAGATTTGATGCTTACGACTCTTGGGTTTTGGCTGTAGGCGTTTCGAAATTATTTTAATCTAAACGCTTACTATGGATAAAACGTGTTTAGAATGTGGCGAAAAAATTACGGGGCGTACCGACAAAAAGTTCTGTAACGATTATTGCCGTAACGCTTATAATAACAAGATAAACACCGATAGTAAAAATCTTATAAGAAACACCAACAATAAACTGCGCAAAAATTGGCGCATTCTGGAAGCATTAAACCCAGACCAAAAAACAAAAACCACCAAAGACAAACTTTTAAATTTAGGCTTCGATTTTAATCTATTTACCAGTATTTATACCACAAAAGCTGGCACCGTATACTATTTTGTATACAACCAAGGCTATTTGCCTTTAGAAAACGATTATTTTGCTTTAGTAAAACGGAGCGATTAAAACCACTTATTTCCAGCTATGTCCTTTTAATTTTAAGGCCGCTTTTAAAATATCTTTCTGGCTGATTTGCCCCACCAATTTACCGTTAGACACTATAGGAAACCGACGTCTTTTAGATTCTAAAAACTTATTAGCGGCATCAAAAATATTCATGTTGCCATCAATAGTTTCAACATCCTTAATCATTCGTGCTTCAACGGTATGCTGCTCCATAGGCATATTGTAGTATCTGCAATCGCTAATCTGCTTTAAACAGTCTCCTTCCGAGATAATGCCAACCAACTCGTCGTTATCGTTAACCACGGGACCACCAGAAATTTTAAACGAAATGAGTTTATGAATAACATCCTCTACGGTTTGTTCGGGTTTAAAAGTGATCAAATCTTTAGTCATATAGTCGCTCACTCTTACCGGAATGTGTTCTACTTCTTTCTGCTGCTGCTTTCTTGCACCTTGAAAACTTTTTATGCCCATAATAATTTACTTTAGTATTAAAATAAAGTTACTGAATTATAATCAGTTAACCTAACTAAAAATACATGGCGCTAACAAAAAATTAAAAAATGAGTTAATTTTTTAACGAATTGCTGAGTTTAAAAATAAATTACGGTATTATATGCAAGAATTTTCTACTGCTTATATTGCTTTAGCAGGTTTAAATCGTCTGTACGTTTTACCGATACAACATCCTGCATTTTAGAATTAGGCACAGTCATAGACAATACATAATGGGCCATTTTCCAAGTGCCGTTTTCAAGTTTCATTACCCCAGAACCGCGACAAATACCCATGTGGGTATTCAGCAACTCGTCAAACCATGCTAATGTATTGTTGTTATACACAAAAACATGCCTATCTATCGCTTTAAAATCCCAAGCTTTACCAGCATCAAAATAAGGTTTAGCAAAGTGTTTAAAGGCCTCTAAATCCCAATGTTCTGTGGCATCGGTACCAATGTAAATAGCATCGGAAGTCATTAAACCAAAATAGGTTTCGAAATCGGCTTGGGCCGCCGCTTCATGCCAACGATTTAAATTGTTTACTATAGCAGCATTTATGGTATTGGCATTATCCTGAGCTTGACAAGGCAGAACTAATAATACACTAAATAACAGGAAAGAGAATATGGTTTTCATAAGCTTAGGGTTTTACAATATTTTGCGCTTCTTTTTCGAATTTTTTATTGATTTGTAAATTGAAATTAGAAAAGGCTACGAGCGTTTCTTTTACGGCATTTAACTGTTCTTTTTCTGAAGCATGATCTAAATGCAAAGCGCTTTGTAGTTTTAACATTTTAGTTTCTAAAGCCAAAGCCCTAGCCAGAATAGATGGTGTTTTAACTGCCTCTGGCATGCTGGTTTTAAACTCGTTAAAAAAAGCTTCTATCACTTTCATTTCGTTATTAAAATACGAAACATCTCCAGATTTTAATTGTGCTATGGTTACTGATAATTCGCTGTACTTATCCCAAGCCGATAAAGTAGTGGCTGCCTTGGCATCCAATTCGTATTCCACATAATCTAGGGCCTCAATATCTGCTTTAAAAACACTTGGACTAACGGTATCATCGGCTACAGTTTCGGTAGTTTTAGTATCAGATTGGCATGATAAAAACAACACACTTATAAAAATTAAAACAAATGCTTTCATGGTAACTATTTCATCGTAAAACAAATATACATCTACTTAAGTCTTAACTCCTAATTTTTACAGAAAAAGCAATTTGGTCGGCAAAATCTTCATATTTTTGAAGACTTTTAAACAAATTCTTTAAATGACACCAAAAATTTTAATTATTGGCGCATGCGGACAAATTGGTTCGGAGCTAACATTTAAGCTAAGGCAAATGTATGGCGATGAAAACGTAATTGCTAGCGATATTAGTTATAATAATGCCGAAGTGGTTAATTCTGGCCTTTTCGAAATTTTAGATGCTCAAAATTTTACAGCACTAAAGGTATGTATAGAAAAATACAATATTAATACGGTGTACTTAATGGCAGCAATGCTTAGTGCTACTGGCGAGAAATTTCCATTAAAAGCTTGGGATTTAAACACCCAATCGCTTTTTCATGTATTAGACTTAGCCAAAGCGGGAGTTATTAAAAAGATTTTCTGGCCTTCCAGCATTGCCGTTTTTGGCCCAACAACACCTAAAGACCAGACGCCACAATATACAATTATGGAACCTTCTACCGTATACGGTATTACCAAACAGGTTGGGGAGCGTTGGTGCGAATATTATTTTAATAAATATAATGTAGATGTTAGAAGTATTCGCTATCCTGGTATTATCAGTTGGAAAACACTTCCTGGAGGCGGCACCACCGATTATGCTGTAGATATTTACCATAAAGCTCTACAAGATGGCCATTACGATTGTTTTTTATCTGAAAACACCGCTTTACCTATGATGTTTATGGACGATGCGATTGAAGCCACCGTTAATATTATGGCAGCCGATAAAGAAGCTATTAAAATACGCTCGTCGTACAACTTATCGGCAGTAAGTTTTACACCAAAAGAAATAGCGGCATCAATTCAAAAATACCTGCCAGAATTTACCATAAGTTACACCCCCGATTTTAGACAAGACATTGCCGATAGCTGGCCTAAAAGCATAAACGACACCCCAGCCAGAACAGATTGGAATTGGGACCATAAATTCTCGTTAGACGATATTACTAAGGAAATGCTTTCGCAATTACAGGCGAAATACACTTAAAAAAGATAAGATAAAGAGCCTCTTATTTAAAAGCATATAAACAGGTAAAACAAACAAAAAGTTGCCGCTTACATAATTAAACCTTAATTTTAGTTTAAAACCACGATAAGTAATCGTATAAAAATTGAAACTATGAGACAACTATTAGCACTTTTTTGCATCATATTTACATTAACAGCTTGCGAAGGCGATCAAGGCCCTCCAGGAGAAGACGGCGGCGTAATTATAGCTCCAGCATTCGAAATTGAAGTCGATTTTAATAACGGAAATAATTTTGCCATTACCCAAAATTACGGGTTCGATATTGTACCATCAGACGTTGTATTAATTTATATTTCTTGGGAAACCATAGATGGTACCGAAGTTTGGCGCTTACTTCCACAAACCGCTATTTTAGACGAAGGTGTACTCTCGTATAATTACGACTTTACAGATACCGATTTTAGCATTTTTATGGATGCCACTTTCGATTTAAACAGCTTAGACAGCTCATGGACACAAAACCAATATTTTAGAGTAGTTGTAGTTCCAGCAGATTATATTAACGGCATAGACACAGCAAATTACGATGACGTTGTTAAAGCCGCTCAAATTTCTGAGTTTAAGTCGCTATAACCCGCTCTTCTTTACCGCATAAAATCTTACATCCCATCTGCTAGTACAGTTCTAAACGATGGGATGTTACTATATCTCTTGGGCTGATGAACACAAAATTTCATATTTTTAAAGAGGTGGCTTTGCAATTAAGTTTCACAAAAGCAGCCGAACAATTAAATCTTAGTCAGCCTGCGATTTCAAAAACCATTAAAACTTTAGAAGACACTTACAAGAAAACATTTTTTACAAGACTCGGCAATCAAATAGAACTCACTAAAGACGGACTTATTTTTTTAGAATATACCGAAAAAATCATTGCTCTTTTTTCCGATTTAGACAATCAGTTTTTAACTTTAGCGCCCCACGAACAAAAGCACATTACCTTTGGAGCAAGCACTACGCTAGCCGATTTTATTCTACCCCAAATATTAGCAAAGTCAGAAAAAAATACCCCCAACACCAGTTTACAACTTATAAGCGGAAACACCAATTACATAGAACGGCTTATTACCAAGCAACAATTAGATTTTGGTATTATTGAAGGCAGTAGCAACAACAAGCAATTGCAGTACGAAAAATTTATAAAAGACGAGATTGTTTTGGTAACAAGCGCATCGAACCCAAAATTTAAAACAGGAACACTTCAGCTAAACGATTTAAAACAATTACCATTTGTAGAACGCGAAAAAGGTTCTGGAACCCGCGAAATCATCTATAAAAAATTACACCAACAGGGTATTTCCTCACTACAATCTACAGTAACCTTAAGCAGTACCATTGCTATTAAAAACTATCTTTACCACTCTAAAAGTTACGCCCTGCTCTCGGCACATGCCATAAACGACGATTTAATAAATAATAAATTAAAAATTATAGACATTCAGAATTTCACCATCGAACGTTGGTTTTATTTTGTGTCGCGCCAAGGCTTTCAATCGAAAACCAAAGATTTTTTTGAAAAACTGATTCGCCTAAACCATAACTAAAAGTTATAGCAAATAACTTTTTTCATTTCTTATTACATATAAAGCTAGTGTATTTTTGTATAAAATTACAACACCATGGCCGCTTTGCTTTCTTATATATATTTTTTCGGAGTTATAATTGCCGCATTATTTGGATATATTAACAGTCCAATGGCATTGGCTTTAGGTTTTGTGTTTTCGGTTGGTTTTAAGCATCCCTTTCTAAAACAAAGCCAGAAAGGATTGCAATGGTTATTAAAATTGGCTGTAGTAGGCTTAGGATTTGGCATGGTATTACAAGACACCATACAAACAAGCGCATCGAGCTTTGGTCTTATTTTATGCTCTGTAGTGCTAACTGTTAGTTTTGGTTTATTTATATCGAAAAGCTTTCATTTAAATAAACATCTGGGTCACCTTATAACTTCGGGAACGTCTATTTGTGGTGGCAGTGCAATTGCAGCTATTTCACCAATTATTAAAGCCGATTCCAAAACCATCTCTATGGCATTGGTAACTGTATTTTTATTAAATGCCTTAGCCTTATTTGTATTTCCTGTTTTAGGACACTGGTTACATTTAAATCAGCACGATTTTGGCCTGTGGTGTGCAGTAGCCATTCACGATACGAGTTCGGTGGTTGGCGCCGCACTAAACTACGGCGAGGAGGCTCTTAAAATTGCAACAACTGTAAAATTATCTAGAACATTATGGATTATACCTATGTCGGTATTATCGATGTTTGCGTTTAAAACCAAAGGGCAACATATAAAATTCCCGTATTTTATCTTATTATTTATTGGCGCTATTCTTATTAATAGTTTTCATATTATTCCTGAAATCGTAACGCAACAATTTGTAAACGTATCAAAACACCTATTAGTTGTTAGTTTATTTTTAATTGGCACCAGCATATCCTTACCCGATTTAAAACAAGCGGGTTGGAAACCTGTAGTTTTCGCATCGATTCTATGGATTTTTGTATCGCTCACCTCCCTAGCATATATTCTGTATTTACAATAATCTACTTTATTTATTATGGCACAAAAAAGAACACTCCGAAAAGCCAAATATATCCTGCATAAGCAAACCGATTTTAATGCCCCTGAACATATCTGGACGTTTATCGGTGCCTTTTTAGGGATCGGATTATTAGGTTACTTACAAAGCCTAAGATTTTCTGCAGTAGATAACACCTTTCTAATTGGGTCGTTTGGAGCTTCTGCAGTGCTAATTTACGGTGCCACTAACAGTCCGTTATCGCAACCTAGAAACGTGATCGGCGGACATGTGTTAAGTGCTTTAATAGGGGTTTGCATAGCCAAAGTTATTCCAGACACCGACCTTAATTGGTTGGCCTGTGCGCTAGCGGTTTCCCTTTCTATAGTGGTTATGCAAATAACAAAAACCATGCATCCGCCAGGCGGAGCCACTGCTCTTATAGCCAATATAGGCAGCAGTCAAATTAAGGCTTTAGGGTTTTGGTACATTGTTAACCCAGTACTTATTGGTATTCTTCTGCTACTAATTACCGCACTTATTACAAACACTTGGGCTAAAAATAAAGCGTACCGCACAAAAAACAGGTAACAACCAAGTCCGTGTAAAATTTATCTGTATTTTTGAGACCTTAATCTGAGTGGGTTGGTATTACAGGTAAATTTTAAATCGATACTATTTCAAGGCATCGCATTGGCGCTGGCCGTGTGTTACTTAATATCGCCTTTAAAAACTCAGGTCTTCAACGCCCTACACACCGTTGTACATTATACTGAAACTATTGGGAGCACGCCACAAAACATCAGCTTACTAAGGTATCATGAACACGACGATTTTGGAAACCACAACATTTTTGAAGATGCACCGCCTTTAGCCAACCACACGCATACGGCAACAGGAAAAACCATCAACAACCATTCGCATTCGGTAATAAGTTTTTTTAACCGTATTTTTTTAGCTTCAGAAGATCACGACGACCATCAAAAAACGACTTCAAAAGCAGAAATCGACAAGCATTTTTTAACGCTTCAACAGCAGTTAACAGCACACACGCATTCAGAATACAAAACACCCTATTGGCACTTAAAAACACTTCAGTATACGTGTCATTTACAAATTACCAGTCCGCCTCCCCAAAACGCTTGTACAATATAAGAACTACAGTTACACGATATGGTTTTCAGCTTTAAAAACCGTTAAGCGTGACGTTATGTAATACCTAAAATTTAAAACTACAACACAAGCTTCTATAACAAATACTACAGAAGCCAAGACCTTTTATATACATGAAACATATTTTAATATGTGCTTGCTTACTTTTAAGCGGCATGTTGCATGCGCAACAATTAAACGGTGTTATTACAGATACACTGCATAATCCTATAGAAGATGTAAGCATCTTTAACAAAAACACCCAAAAACACACGCATACCAATCCAACAGGGGCTTTTACGCTTCAAAACAGCTCGCCTAACGATACCATTTACATGTCGCGTTTAGGGTATCAGGCACAAACCATCGTACTTACAGCATCAGATTTAAACACGACAATTGATATAGTTATGCCTGCCGCAAACATGTCGTTAGACCAAGTGATGCTAGTTGGCGAAGTTGATGCCCTAAGCCGATTGGTAGATGTAAACGTAAAAACCGACCCGGTTAAATCGTCTCAAGACATTCTACGAAAAGTTCCTGGATTAATTATTGGTCAACATGCTGGTGGCGGTAAAGCAGAGCAGTTATTTTTAAGAGGATTCGATATCGATCACGGCACCGATGTGAGTCTTAGTGTAGACGGTTTACCTGTAAATATGGTGTCGCATGCCCATGGCCAAGGTTATTCCGATTTACACTTTGTAATACCAGAAACCGTAGACAATGTAAAGTTTGGAAAAGGACCATATTATGGATCTGTTGGTAACTTTAACACTGCTGGATATGTTAATTTGGGACTAAAAAAAACTTTAGATAATAACTACGTATCGTTAGAAGCTGGCCAATTTAATACCTCGCGTATAATGGGCATGCTAAACGTATTAAATAACGATAAAAGCAGTGCTTATGTGGCATCGGAATTAATGCTTACCGACGGCCCTTTCGACTCGCCACAAGATTTTAACCGCTTTAATATTTTAGGACGCTACAATTACAAATTAAGCGGCAATCAAGAACTGAACATTACAACCTCGTATTTCGAGAGTAAATGGGATGCTTCTGGGCAAATACCACAGCGCGCTGTAGACGATAGTACTATAGACCGATTTGGCGCTATAGACGATACCGAAGGTGGCCAAACCAGCAGAACCAATGTCTTGGTAAATCACACTAAAACCATAGACCACGACCAATCGTTTACAACAACGGCTTACCTATCGCAATACAATTTCGAGCTCTACTCTAACTTCACTTATTATCTGGACGATCCCGTTAATGGCGACCAGATAAGACAAAAAGAGAATCGTTTAATCGCTGGTGCCAGTACACAATACGAACAAAAAAATATAGCACTTGGCGAGTCGACGACATTCAACTATCAAGCGGGACTCGGTTTTCGATATGACAACGCAGACGATGTAGAACTGTCTCACACCATGAACCGACAAACCACTTTAGACCGCTTAGCACTTGGCGATATAGACGAAGTGAATACCTATGGATTTATAAACACCGAATTCCAAACCGGAAAATGGCTGTTCAACCCAGCGGTACGATTAGATTACTTTAAATTTGATTATTACAATAAGCTTTCCGAAATCTACGACAACAAAAGTGAAACCCAAGTCCGCGTAAGCCCTAAATTGAATACCATTTATTCGGTAAACCAAAACCTGCAATTATTCTTAAAAACAGGTATCGGATTTCACTCTAACGACACCAGAGTAGTTGTTGCCGACACCGAATGGCAAACCCTACCTGCTGCTTACGGCGCAGACTTAGGCGCTATACTAAAACCCACAAATCGTTTGGCCATAAACGCCGCCCTATGGTATTTATATCTGGAACAAGAGTTTGTATATGTTGGCGATGCCGCCATAGTAGAACCTAGCGGAAAAACACAACGTTTAGGGGTAGATGTTGGCGCGCGCTACCAAGCCCTAGACTGGCTTTATCTGTTCGCCGATGTTAACTACGCCCACGGCAGAAGCATCGATGATCCTGAAGGCGAAAACTACATTCCTTTAGCGCCAGATTTCACCTCGGCAGGAGGTATTATTATCGATAATTTAGGAAGATTCTCCGGAGGCCTAAACTACAGGTATATTGACGACAGACCAGCAAACGAAGACGATTCTATTGTTGCGGAAGGCTATTTTGTTACCGATTGCAATGTGAATTATCAATGGAAAAACTGGACCTATAGCATTATTATAGAAAACCTGTTTAATACCGAATGGAACGAAACCCAATTCGCTACCGAAAGTCGTTTATATAACGAACCAGAGCCTGTAGACGAAATCCATTTTACACCTGGAACCCCATTCTATATCCGCGGAAAAATAGCTTTAACCTTTTAAAGTAACACGAATCGCAATAATTAAATATGAAGACTGTCTAAAAAGTTTAAAAGCGCGTCATTCTGTACTCCTCCGGCAGGCAGGTGGCACAGAATCTCATCTTATTGAGAATCTGAAATCGAAGATTCAATGAAGTTAAATAAATTCAGATTGACGAAAAGTTAATTTTTTAGACAGCTTCTTTTTATGATTTATACATATTATAAGTGCGTTCAATTTAAAATGTATAACAAATAGTTCCTTCAAAAAAATCAAAAGAAATATTGTATATTTAAAGTCTATATAATCAATAACTTAAAACCATTTTTATGAAAACGCTTAACGTAGATTACGAAGGGCTATCAATTAATTTTAAAGATAGCAACCACCATGATGCCGATATTTTATGGGAACCAACACAAGATGTTGAAATAGACGGTAAATTATATAAAGCAGGCGACCATATTCACGTTATGTCTGTTGAATACGATCAAGCAGACGATAATTACTCCCTTTTAAACAAGTTTTTTAACAGTATGCATTTAGAAATGTCTTCTACAGATTTTGAAGCATTAAAACAAGCGATAGTCACGCACAAGAACGATTCGACCAATTTATATTTTAACGACCGATTAATTAAAGTAAATTAGTTGTTATAAAAAACCTTCAACGCGATTTACAATAGCATTGAAGGTTTTTTATTGCTTTCTATAGCAATTTCAAACAACCCAGGTTTACATATCTACTAGATAAACACAACCCGAGCCGAGAGGTTAATAAGTAACTAGACGTTACACAGTCTCAGATCGAAAAGTCGACAAAGACCTAATCGTGTTTTAAACAATTAAAAAATACGCCCCTACAAACATAATAATATACATAAGTATAATTACGGTCTGCAATCTGTATTTGTACCATTTTGAATGCATAGTGTTAGTTAGTTTTTGTGGTTAAAGGTTGTATTGGTTTTGCTCATAGTTAAGGGCAAATCCCTTACATTACAAGCTTAGGTTAATGTAGTAACGCTAAAACTATAGTTTTAGTGTATAAAAAATATTTTTTTAACATCACCAATTAAAAAAGTAGCATATACAAAAAAAGCCTCTCATTTCTGAAAGGCTTTCTGTAAGCTTGCTCCCCCTCTTGGGCTCGAACCAAGGACCCTTTGATTAACAGTCAAATGCTCTAACCAACTGAGCTAAGGAGGAGTGTTTTGCTTTTGCGAGTGCAAATATATATCATCATTTCGAACTCACCAAACTTTTTTTTATTTTTTTTATTTAAATAAAGCTTTAAAAATATCGTTTCCATTCGCAAATAACACTAACGCTATGAGAATGAAGAATCCAACCATTTGCGCATACTCCATAAATTTATCGCTAGGTTTACGTCCGGAAATCATTTCGTATAATAAAAACATAACATGACCACCATCTAAAGCCGGAATAGGTAATAAATTTAGTACACCAAGCATAATAGATAAAAAGGCCGTAATACCCCAAAAGGCTTCCCAACTCCAAGTATTTGGAAAGATATCGAAAATAGCTTTAAATCCTCCCACACCTTTGTACGCCCCTGTATTAGGATTAAAAATCATTCCTAACTGCGTCCAATACGACGAGATTTGTTCTGTAAACATGTTCGCACCAACACCAATACTTTCTCCAAAAGAATACGATTTGGTTACGATGTTATAGTAGCCTAATTTTTCTAACGTTTTACCGCTTGCATTAGAATACGCAGCAATTTCGAATTTACCGTCTTCATCTACCTGAAGCGTTCTGCTTATAGGCTTCGTATCTCGCAAGGCTTCAACTTGAACTGTTTGCCCTTTCAATTGTGCTAAAAAAGGCGCGTATTCATCGTAATACTTTAATTTGGTGTTATTAATTCCGGTAATAATATCACCTTGTTTTAAATCGACATTTTTATTTAAAGACGAATCTGGTACTTGGGCCACCACAAAAGGTATACGTAACTGAAAAAAGGTTTTATCGTCCCCAGTGCTTAATTGCCCTAAAAAGTCTTCGGGTGTTGTAATGGTTTTTTCTACCCCATCGCGCTCTAAAACTATGGTTTTTGCTTCGATTAACTTAGCACGCAAATCGGAATAGTTTTCTACAGTTTCGTTATTTACTGAAACTACCTTATCGCCTGTCTGCGCCCCCATTTCTATAAGTAACGGATTGGTAATCCAATAGCCATCCTTAATACTACTTGTTGCAATATCGGTTTCGCCGTAAGCAAAAGCCATAAACATATAAATGAGCGCGGCCAAAATAAAGTTTACAGTAACACCACCTAACATAATGATTAAACGCTGCCAAGCTGGTTTGCTTCTAAACTCCCATGGTTCTGGATCTTTAGCCATTTGCTCAGTATCCATACTCTCATCTATCATTCCAGATATTTTTACATATCCGCCTAAAGGCAACCAACCAATACCGTATACCGTTTCGCCAATTTTCTTTTTAAATAGCGAAAACTTAACATCAAAAAACAAATAGAATTTCTCTACTCGGGTTTTAAATAGTTTTGCAGGAATAAAATGCCCCAATTCGTGTAAGACAATAAGTAGGGAAAGACTCAATAAAAATTGAGAGATTTTAATTAAAAACTCCATATTTTGCTAAAAAATTTCAAGGCACAAAAATAACCTTTTAAAGCTATTAATAAAATTAAACCTTTATTATAATATTAGTTTTTTATTATGGTTTTATACACTACCCCTTTATTAGTCTGTATTTTAATAAAAAGCAGTCCGTTGGCATAGCTGGAAACATCTAATTGATGCACCCAATTTGAAGTCGATAAGGTTTGGCCCAAGGCATTATACACGCGTATTCCGTGCACTTGAAGCGCAGCAGGTTTTTCTAAATACACGATATGATTTGAAGGATTAGGATAAACCTGAATATCATTCTGTATTTGAGAATCGCTTACCCCGAGTGTTAAGTTGTTGTTATTAGAAATGATATCGTTATCGACATTAAACAAAGCATTACTCACTTTAAAATCTACTGTTTCGTTAAACACCTGATTGTTTACAGTATGATCTAAAACCAAATCTAAAACTTCGCCTGACGCACCTAATAACCTAATGGGCACTCCAGCTTCGAAAAAGGAGACCGAACTATGGCTTTGGATTTGATTGATTGTAATAGACACATTGGTTTCGGTCGTTTGATCGACAATAATAGTATAACTCGGATAGCCTTCTCCGTAAACCCAGTCGTTAAAAAATGCAGTTAAATCTTGCCCTGTACTCGTTTGCAAAACCGATTGTAAATCGGCTGTTTTAGCGTAACCAAAGGCCAGCGCCTCATCTTGTAAGTAATCTTTTAATCCCTTATAAAAAGCCTCGTCACCTAATTTCTTTCGTAACATGTGCAAAACCATAGCGCCTTTGTTATAACTTAATCGGCTGCTGAAAATTCTATTAACACTTAAGGTATCGGTATCCGATAAATAAACGGCTCCATCGGTTCTAGATGTAATATTACTGATGCGCTCGGCTTTCCATGCGTTAAAATAATCTTCGCCATCTAAATCTTCAATAACTAAACCCGACAAATAAGTTGCAAAACCTTCGTTTAACCAAATGTCTTTCCAACTGCCGCAGGTAACCTTATTGCCAAACCATTGATGCGCCAATTCGTGAGCGATTAAATTTCTATTAAAACTCCCCATAAAAGACACTGTAGTATGCTCCATACCACCACCCCAGCCAAACTGGGCATGGCCATATTTTTCATCGGCATACGGATATTCTTCAAATAAATTGGTAAATAAATTCATAATATCTACAGTTACCGGAGTACTATTTTTGGCGTAGTCTAAATTTTCTGGATACACATAATTAACAATCTCGAACGGATTGCCATTATTCGCTACAGTATGATTGTAAATATCGTAATTGGTTACCGCCATCGCAATTAAATAGGCCGGAATCGGGTGTCGGTGTTTATAACGTGTTGTTTTAAAATCGCCATCTATTTCCTGACTCAGCTCGACACCGTTAGCAACAGCATAATACGGATCTGAATCGGCATTAAATCGCGGAGTTTTAATATAAACATCTATCGAATCTATCTTATCTATCAAATCTTGTTTACAGGGCCACCAAGCTTTTGCACCGTAAGGCTCCGACAAAGTCCACACGATAGGTTTACCATTGTGTTCGGATTGCTCGAAAGCACCAAAACCAGAAGCCACTGGATTGCCCGAATACGAAATAGACAACGAATCTAACACACCTGCTTGTTGTGTTTCTGGTAAAAGTACAACCACCTCATCGTCATCATTTTGGGTAAAACTTAAAGCATTGCCATTTTTGGTAACTCCCGAAACCGTCATGTTACTGGTTAACTCGAAAGTAATGCGATCTAAATTCTCTTTAGCCAAAAAATACGATGTTACTGTTCCCGATATAAATGCTTCTGCGGGATCGACTTCCAGCTCCAATTTATGGTATTTTAAATCGTAATTACCCGTATTGGCATTCGCCCTAAATGTTTGTCGGTGTAACGCCGATTTTGCTTCCGATTCCTGAATTTGCTTCAAATCGTTGTTAAAATTCTGAGAAAACACAGCAAGAGGCAAACACCAAAAAGCAAGTATTAATCTTTTCATAATTATTATATAAGGTTTTAAAAATACCATTATTAATTAATAATGAATTGTATTTTTGTAAAGAATTCTTTTTACCCCTTGCCTAATGTTATCATTCTTTAAAGCATACAAATCGTTTGCTATTGTATTTGCCATCATATCGCTCATCATTATCGCTATCATTTACAATATTTTAGATGTTCAAAAACCGCTTCCTATCTATCAACCCGCACAAGTTGCCCAAGATTTAGTGGATAGCAGTTTAATAGATGTAAAAAAATATCATAAAATCGCCCATTTTAGTCTTATCAATCAAAACGGAAAAACCATAACCGAAAACGATTATAAAAATAAAATTTACGTTGCCGATTTCTTTTTTACGACCTGCCAAACCATTTGCCCGATTATGACAGACCACATGGTACAAATTCAAAAAGAAATACGTAACGACAACGAAGTTATGTTGCTTTCGCACACCGTAACCCCAGAAATAGATACCGTTGCACAACTAAAACGCTATGCGATACAAAAAGGTGTAGACGATACGAAATGGAATTTAGTAACTGGCAACAAAAAAGACATTTACGATTTAGCACGAAAGAGTTATTTAGCAGTAAAGACAACAGGGAATGGCGATGAATACGATATGATTCACACCGAAAACTTTATGCTTATAGACAAAAAAAGACAAATTCGAGGCTTTTACGATGGCACCGACCCTAAGGCCATACAACAGTTACTAGACGATATAAAAATCTTAAAACAGGAATATAAAAAGTAGAATTTTGGTTTCCATTTTTTTAGCACTTCAATTTATCTTACTTTTGCCTCTTTAAAATCAATCTAAATAAGCTTGCAAACAACTTTAGCACATCTAAAACGCGGAGAAACAGCTGTAATAACAGATGTATCGTCTATACACATTCCTTTAAAATTATTAGAAATGGGTTGCTTACCAGGCAATGAAGTAGAATTGGTACAAATCGCTCCTTTTAAAGACCCGATTTACTTTAATATTAACGGATCGCATTTGGCCATTAGAAAAGAAACCGCAAGCCATATTTTAATTGAAATGATATCGCATGAGTAAACACATTAATGTTGCGCTAATAGGAAACCCTAACACAGGTAAAACCTCGGTGTTTAACGCCTTAACCGGTCTACACCAAAAAGTAGGTAATTACCCAGGGATTACTGTCGAAAAAAAAGAAGGCATCTGTAAATTATCAAGAGGCTTAAAAGCCCATATTATAGATTTACCTGGTACTTACAGTTTAAATGCTTCGTCTTTAGATGAAAATGTTGTTATTGAATTACTGCTGAACAAAAACGACAAAGACTTTCCAGATGTAGCCATTGTAGTAAGCGATGTAGAAAACCTAAAACGCAACTTACTTCTGTTTACCCAAATAAAAGATTTAGAAATCCCTACCATTCTGGTTATTAACATGGCAGACAGAATGGACAAAAAAGGGATTAGCTTAGATATTCCGTTTTTAGAAGCGCAATTACAAACAAAAATAGCAGTAGTAAGTACACGAAAAAATCAAGGTGTCGATAGTCTTAAAGAACTCATCATTAATTATAAAGAATTACCAACGCAACCTTGTTTAAATGCTTCGGAAATTGATCGTGAGTATTTCGACAAGCTTCAGCAGGTCTTTCCAAACCAACTACTCTATAAACTTTGGTTAGTCATAACCCAAGATGTTAATTTCGGAACGACGTCTCGAAACGAATTTGAAGCCGTTGCCGATTTTAAAACAAAAAGTAAAACCGATTTAAAACGCTTACAACAAAAAGAAACCATAAAACGCTATCAGTTTATAAATCAAACCTTAAAAAAAGGACAAACTATAGACACTAGCAAGGCCACAGATTTACGCTCTAAATTAGATCGTGTTTTAACGCATAAAGTATGGGGCTATGTTATTTTCTTTTTCATTTTATTACTCATTTTTCAGGCCATCTTTAACTGGTCCAGCATCCCAATGGATTTCATCGACGCTTCATTTGCATCTATGAGCGAATGGGTAAAACTTCAATTGCCAGAAGGGCCATTTACCAGTTTGTTGGCAGAAGGCATTATTCCTGGTTTAGGTGGTGTCGTTATTTTTATTCCGCAAATTGCCTTTCTGTTTCTGTTTATTGCCATTTTAGAAGAAAGCGGCTATATGAGCCGTGTGGTGTTTTTAATGGATAAAATTATGAGACGCTTTGGGTTAAGTGGTAAAAGTGTTGTGCCTTTAATTTCAGGAACCGCTTGTGCCATTCCTGCTATTATGGCCACTAGAAATATTGAAAGCTGGAAAGAACGATTAATCACCATTTTAGTAACCCCATTCACAACCTGTTCGGCGCGTTTACCGGTGTATCTTATCATCATTTCATTAGTCATTCCCGAAGGATCCTTTTTAGGTTTTGGCTATCAAGCCTTAACCTTAATGCTGTTATATCTTTTAGGTTTTGGGGCAGCTATCGTGTCGGCTTATATTTTAGATCGGATTATGGCCATTAAAAGCAAATCGTTTTTTGTAGTCGAAATGCCAAATTACAAATTACCGCTACCAAAAAACGTAGCGCTTACGGTTGTAGAAAAAACTAAATCGTTTGTATTTGGCGCTGGTAAAATCATTTTGGCCTTATCAATTGTGCTTTGGTTTTTAGCATCGTATGGCCCTGGAAACGATTTTAATAACGCCGAAACAATTATTACAGAACAGCATGCTAACGAACAATTATCGGAAGACGAGCTCAATCAGAAAATTGATGCCTACAAATTAGAACACTCTTACATAGGCATTGCTGGTCGTGGTATAGAACCTATTATTAGACCTCTAGGCTACGATTGGAAAATTGGTATCGCCATTGTAAGTTCGTTTGCCGCGAGAGAAGTTTTTGTAGGAACTTTGGCCACTATTTACAGTGTAGGTAGCGACGAAGAAGTAACCATAAAAAACCGCATGGCCGCAGAAGTAAATCCGGTTTTAGGCGGACCACTATTTAACTTTGCTTCTGGCATTTCGCTATTACTATTTTATGCGTTTGCTATGCAATGTATGAGCACCCTTGCCATTGTAAAAAAAGAAACCAATAGCTGGAAATGGCCAATGCTACAGTTGGTTTTTATGAGCGGATTAGCTTATATTACCGCTTTAATAGCCTATCAAACATTACTGTAAATAATAGAGTAAGCTATTTTTAAATAAACGACTATTATAACATGAATACCATTATCCAAAATATACTCGTTTTCGCAGCTTTAGGGACAGCATTATATATTTTGTACCGCAAGTTTATAAACACCAAACCTAAGTCGAAAAAAGCTTGCGGAACCAATAACTCCGATTGCGGATGCCATTAATTGAAGATGTGCTTAACCTAAAGCTACATCTAAGGTCATCATAATTATAAATCCACCAATAAATCCTAAAGTAGCTACATCGGTATACTTATCGCGTTGCGTTTCTGGCACAACTTCCTCAACCACAACAAAAATCATAGCCCCTGCAGCAAAAGCCAAAGCATAGGGTAAAATAGGTGTAAAAAAGGTTACCGCTATTGCACCTATCACTGCAGCAATAGGCTCTACAATGGCCGATAGCTGACCATACCAAAAACTTTTAAATTTACTAATGCCTTGTCGGCGTAACGGCATCGAAACCGCCAGACCTTCGGGAAAATTCTGAATCCCAATTCCAATAGCCAAG